>NZ_JBYSYV010000007.1:39644-189100 GCF_058783805.1 Peribacillus sp. FW305-BF15
ACAACGAGTTTGCTTGCAAGTTTTTTTTAAAAAAAGGTTCCAGTTGATTTCAGAAATCCGCTCCCTTTCCGCCGACTGTCTGCCAAGCCTCCTCGCCTAGCGGCTGCGGTGTCTCGGGTAGCCAGTAATTCGGCAGGAGTGTCGCAAATTTCTTCCATCTATTAAGTATTACAGTAAAAAACATGAAGAATAATTTAGTCTTGTTTTAAAATCATAGTTTAGGATTAGACCAATCGGAAGTCCCAGACTGACTGGAGATATATTCGAGGAAAAACGAGTTTGCTTGCAAGTTTTTTTTAAAAAAAGGTTCCAGTTGATTTCAGAAATCCGCTCCCTTTCCGCCGACTGTTTGCCAACCCTCCTCGGCGCAAGCGCCTCCTGTGTCTCGGCTAGCCAGTAATTCGGCAGGAGTGTCGCAAATTTCTTCCATCCAATAAGGATTACAGTAAAAAACATGAAGAATAATCTAGTCTTGTTTTAAAATCATAGTTTAGGATTAGACCAATCGGAACTCTCTTTATTAGACAAAAGTGCTTCTATCTGAATTTTTCAAACGAAGTTGATTGGAGCGGGTGTTCGAGACTCCTGCGGGAAAAGCGAGTCCAGGGGAGACCCCGCAGGCGCGAAGCGTCGAGGAGGCTCACGGACCGCCCGCGGAAAGCGAGTGCCTGGAGTGGAAATCAAAGTGCAAATTTTAAAGTAATCAATTATTATCAAGTTTGTCTACAGTCAACCCCTTTGTTTTAAAATTAGATAGAACCCCATTTTGTCGACAATCTGAGACCGCTTTATAGCGTTTTTTTTGTTGTGTAAATAAGTTAATTTAACTAGATGAAAAGGTTAGTAAAACCGAATCGGACGGTATACAATCTAGTTAGGAATAATAGTAGAATTGGTTCATGATCTAACCTCATCGATAGCTATTCTTAATCATATTTTTTGGAGTGATTGTATGCACAAGCTTATTAAGGCTATATTGCCGGTATTATTACTGTTTATGATTCTGCCAATCTACCAGCAAGACTCTGCATCTGCGGAAGAGACGCCGCAATCTGATGGTGTCATCGTCAAGTACAAAGAGACGAGCGATGAGCCGATCAACGAGTTGATAGAAAAGGTGGAGGTTCCTAAAGGGGAATCAACCGATAACCTGATCGAGGAACTTGAAGAACAGAAGGATGTGGAATATGCAGAACCAAACTATCTGTTCAAGAAGATGGAAAGCCCGAATGATCCAGCGTACATAGACCAGTGGCACCATAAAAAGCTTGGTACGGGTGCAGCGTGGACAAAATCAATGGGATCAAAGGAACTAATCGTGGCGATCATTGACGACGGCATCGATCGTAACCACGAAGATTTAAAAGGGAGGATCGTCAATGCCTATGATACGATACGCAATCGGAAGCATATCGTCCCAAAAGGGGAGCATGGAACGCATATCGCTGGCATCATTGCCGGTTCTGCAAACAACGGCATAGGCGGAGCGGGTGTTGCCCCGAACGTTAAACTAATGCCGATCAACGTCTTTGATGGAGAGTATGCCGATACGGCCGATATCATTGACGCGATACATTATGCCGTTCAGCAGAAGGCAAACATCATCAATATGAGTTTAGGCGACACCAGTTATTCGGAGTCCTTGAACAAGGCCGTCCAGGAAGCTTATAAAAAAGGCGTACTCATCGTCGCGGCTGCCGGGAATGAAGGGGATATGGGAAAAAATGTCCAGCGTGTGTACCCAGCTGCATTCAGCCACGTCATTTCCGTTGCTGCCACTAACTCAAGTGACAAACGTCCCAGTTATTCCAACTACCATTCAACAGTCGATATTGCGGCCCCTGGAGATGACATCCTTTCAACCTTGCCAAATGGTAAATACGGCTGGATGAGCGGAACATCGATGGCGACGCCAATGGTGGCGGGTGTAGCGGCATTGATTTGGTCCCACGAGCCTAAGCTCAACAAAACGGAGGTTGAATACCGTCTCTATGATTCAGCCGTGGACCTAGGTACAAAAGGGAAAGACATTTACTATGGAAACGGGCGGGTCAATGCCAAAAAAGCACTGGAAATGAAGACGCTGACCAAACCGTCCGTGACTGCGATATCCGATAAGGACACCAAGATCAATGGGAAAATCCCGGCTGATTTCAAAACGGGGACCGTCTCCATTTATACCGATAAAAAACAACTCGCCACAGTGAAGATCAACGGCGAAAAAACGTTTACAGCGACCATCGCAAAACAAACAGCCGGCACGACCATCTCTACTAGGCTCATCGATAAATCGGGAAATAAAAGTATTCCCGTTTCATTTAAAGTGGCAGATAAAACGGCTCCTGCAAGACCGTCCGTAAATACGGTAGGTGACAATACCGTAAAAGTAACCGGCAAAGCGGAAGCAAGCTCTTCCGTCACCGTTAAAACCGGCAAAACGGTTCTAGGCAAAGCAAATTCCAACAGCGCAGGGAATTTCACCGTAACGATGTCAAAAAAACAAAAAGCCGGAAAAGTCCTATCCGTTACAGCAACCGATAAAGCCGGAAATATAAGCTCGATCAAAACCGTGACCGTCGCAGACAAAACGGCACCAAGTAAACCGACGGTCAACACAGTCACGACAAAAACGACAATAGTAACCGGAAAGGCAGAAGCTAACTCCACAGTGTACATCAGAGCATCAAAAAAAGTGATCGGCTCTGCAACAGCAACGACTAAAGGCACATTCTCGGTTAGAATCCCTAAGCAAAAAGCCGGTAAGAACCTATATATTCATGCCAAAGACAAAGCGAAAAACGTAAGCGAATCAAGAAAAGTAACAGTTAAAAAGTGAAAGAAAAACAGGAACAGCCCCCAATCATCTAATTGGGGGCTGTTTTTGTATCAATTGAAGGGGGGAACGATACCGTTTTGGGCAAAAAATAAGCAATAGCCAAAACAAGATAAGAAGTCGAGGAAAATGAATGTAATGAAGGTGACGTTCCAGCTTTGCAGAAATTCAATAAATCAGATCTTATTGAAAGTGGGATCGTCGTTTTAATAAAAAACAAATAAGGTGCTGCCATTACGTAGCACCTCAGCTTTTAAAAATTTCTATTAGCCATACAAAATCCAAACCATTTATTCTTTCTTTGATTGTAACCAGTCTAAAAAGTCATCCCTGAAAACCCTCTTGGACCTTTTTAAACGAATTAAAGGAAAATCGGGATTTCCCATGTATTCATCAGCTGTTCTTTCACTAACATTTAAATAAGCTGCCAAATGCTCTACAGTTAATAATTCCGGCAGTTGTGAAATCTCATCCGTTTCGTTCGTTATTATTTCTGCCCTTCTTTCATGATTTACGTAATTTATATGCCCTTCTCCCATGCAAACTGCTACTTTCTTAGAACACTTGGGACACGTCAGTGTATCAACTTTATCTTCCATAACAGAAAAACGAGAAACTACGCCAAACAGTGTTGAACAATTCTCACATAAATAAGTATATACACCTTCCACTTTCAAATGTATCACTCCTTAGACTTATCATTTGTTAAACTAACAAATTTTATAAGGGGCTAAGTATGATATGTGGTAGGTTTAAACGCTTGGTCTATATTCCCTATATAACATCAAGGAGAAATACTTGAATCATTGGAAGAAAGCCGGGCTAATCTTGCTTCAATGTAAAGTGCACACCTGCAATTAATAATAATCATATTTTCACTCATATTCCAAGGGAATTAACATCACATTTATGCCAATTATTAAAACAATGTTACTAATTGTAAAAAGTGTGTTAAAATATATTTTATGTTTAAAAAGACCCTTGTTTTTTTATAAAGTTGTAACAATAAGTACATCGTACTAGGGACTGATGATGCTTAATAAGGAACGGTAATAAAATCGCATTATCATGATAGTTAAATACTCTAAAAATTTTGCAGATTATATTATTTACTCAAGTTTCTCACCTTGAAAACTTGAATTCTACAGAACTATACCAAGGCTCTAGCTATAGGGTAACCTTTGTGACAAAGTAAACGAACTCGATTTTGCTGTTCATTGGAGCAGTTGTTCGAGCTTCTTTAAGATGCCTTGAAGTAGGAATAAATAAACACTGAAACTAATGAAAAGTTGAGTTACCTATCTCAAATTCGAGATATTTTTCCATTTCTTAGAAAAAAACTCTTGTATAAAATACTGGGGATATTTTTGAAATCTAAAACAAGATTCATATACAACCATATTCGAGTTTATATAACGGTTGAACAACATATGGTTCTTTTCCAAGCAAAAGATAAAAAAACATTACGATTTTACTTATAGACAAGAGAGGGAGAACCAAAAGATGAGAGTTAAAAAAGCTATTATTCCAGCTGCAGGTCTCGGAACAAGATTTTTACCTGCAACCAAAGCCATTCCAAAAGAGATGTTGCCAATTGTAGATAAGCCTACCATTCAATATGTAGTGGAAGAGGCAATAGCATCTGGAATTGAAGATATCATTATTGTAACTGGTAAAGGAAAGCGGTCTATAGAAGATCATTTTGATTACGCTGTCGAATTGGAACAGAATCTTTTAGAAAAAGGGAAAAATGACTTGCTTGAAAAGGTACAAGCGTCTTCCAAGGTAAATATTCATTATATAAGACAAAAAGAACCACGTGGTCTTGGTCATGCAGTATGGTGTGCTCGTAAATTTATTGGAAATGAACCATTTGCAGTCCTACTAGGAGATGACATTGTCCAGGCTGAAACACCTTGTTTGGAACAACTCATAAATGAGTACGAAAGAACTTCTTCATCTGTAATTGGTGTACAAACAGTACCTGAAAATCAGACACATCGTTATGGAATTGTTGATCCTCTAATGAAAGAAGGTAATTGTTACCAAGTTCTTAACTTTGTAGAAAAGCCTTCACCAGGTACAGCACCATCTAACTTAGCAATCATGGGACGATATATATTAACACCAGAAATCTTCTTGTTATTAGAACAACAAGAGGTTGGAGCTGGTGGAGAAATCCAGTTAACCGATGCAATACAACAATTAAACCAAATTCAAAGTGTTTTCGCTTACGATTTCGAAGGTACAAGATATGATGTCGGAGAGAAATTAGGATTTATTCAAACTACTATAGAATTTGCATTGCAAAATGAAGAGTTAAAGAAAGATCTTCTTGGATATTTAAAAGGCATTTTAGAAAAAGAAGAGCTGTTACAGGTTAACTAATTTAATTTATATTTCTCTGTCCCGCACGGAGACTTTCTAGAGGTATTAGGCTAGTTACTACTGGCTTTTTCTTCGTGTGGGAATTAGAGAAAAATCGTAAAGAGTAAAGTGAAACAGTAACCTTTCATCAAGGAGAGAGCATTTTGGCAATTAAGAATCGTGACGATTATAACATTTATCTAGAATCTGATTTAGTAGCAAGAAAGTTGAAAAAGTGGAAGTACAGCTATAAAGTAATGCATCCAGAACTTTATTTCCAACGTCTACTTAGGAAATCAGAGTATTTAAAGACTAAGAAATTAAACAGTTCATTTTCCATGTGGAGATATAACAGGTCATTGAGAAAACTTAAAAAGGTAGGATCTATGCTAGGAATATCAATACATCCAGTGTCCTTCGGTCCAGGGTTAAAGATACCTCACAGTGGTTCTGTAATTGTTAATAAGAAGGCTCGAATCGGTAAGAATTGTGAAATTCATTCTGGAGTTAACATTGGAGCTCATAAAGGTCAGGTTCCTAAAATCGGAAATAATGTGTACATAGGACCTGGCGCCAAGATATTTGGGGGTATCAAAATCGGCAACAATGTTGCAATTGGTGCTAATTCAGTAGTAACCAAAGACGTACCTGATAATGTCACCGTTGTAGGTATTCCAGCTAAAATAATTTCTAGAAATACAGAAACTCAAGTTTTAAAAGCATATGACAAAGTGAAAAAGAAATACATGAATAAAAAATAAAATTTTTGCTATCTCTTCATATGAGCCAATGTTAATCAAATCAGAAAATTCAATCAACATCAGTGCTTCCCTTTACAATTAGAGCTAATCATACAAAAGATAATAAGTGTATGGCTATGGGGAAAATAAGGAGGAGTAGGAGTATCAAAATGCGTGAGAGAAAAGAAAATGAACTGGCATTTAATAATGTCACCTGGGATGGGGTAAATCTACAAATTACTTTTGCTAAAGAAATTTTAGATAATATAGATACATTTCAACTTCAAATTCAAAGTCGGTATAGTAATAAGAAAAGAATTGTATCTTACAAGCGTAAAGCGTTATTAAAGGAGCACATAATTATAATTCCTTTAAAGGAACTTGAAGGGTTAGACAAGGGACGTTGGGACTTCTTTATTGAAGTTGAAAGCAATAAAGATGTTCGTAAGAAGAGAATAGGCCTATATGCTGCACGTGCAGCATCTGAATTAATGCGCTATTTAAAGCCCATTATTAATAATGGAACACAGGCTTTTATTCCTTATCTAACAGAAAAAAATGGTTTATCTATCCACAGCGCTAATATGCTGCAACTGGAAGACATTAGTTATAATGTTATACGTCTTTCTAAACAAGTATTGAGTGTAAAAGAAACAGATACAAAAGTATTCCTCAACTTTTCTGGGACTTTAAATAATAACATAAAAGATACGAGACTTGTTATGAAAAGCGGGGACAGTGTTTTTGTTCTTCCCATGAATATAGATACTGATGGAAAAACTCTTATAGTCAGTAAAAAAGACCTTCATTCGGTTTCACTAAAAGGAAAATGGAACTTATATTTACAAATTACCAAAGGCCATATACTAGAACGCTATGGTATAAATGTTCAAGTGAAATACCAAGATGATGAAATGAAGTTTCTTGTAAGAAAACAAGTAAAACAAATGTCCACGATTATTCAACATATTAAAGGGCAAGTGGATGCAGAAAATCTAAGGGTTGAGGATGGATATATAACATTTGATATATCGTCAAAAGAATTGAAGCATGCAAATAAGGTTGAATTTTATCTAAAGAAAAGACAAGAGCCTGAAATAATAACACTTGATGTAAAAAGGACCGTGTCCGGGGGGAAAGAACAGATCTTCATTCCGGCTTCACAGTTAAAAGATAAGATTGCTGTTATAAGCCGTTGGGATTTGTATATGGAACTCTCCCATGATCACGTGAAAGTGAACAGACGGATAGGAAACTACAACGTTATGCCTTTGTCAGAGAAAGATAAGCGTGCAGGGTATTTAATGCTAAATGAAGCCGTAGGTATATCACCATATCTGACAAAAGATAACGAGTTCTCATTATATTTTTGTACTGAAGAACAGTATATGAATTCAAAGTATCCTGCAAAAACAAAACTTCATGAAGTATCTATGAATAGGGAAGGATTACTACAACTTACTGCCTCTATTCATGTAAAAGAAACAAATGATTTTGTAGTAGACCATGTAACACTAAGGTTACGACAGGATAAGAGCCAGGTAATTCAGGTCCCATGTGCTAAAGAGGTGTCACAGGACAAGAATAGTATAAAGGTCAAAGCAGAATTAAATATTAGTCAGTTAGAATTAGAGCAATTTTATTGGGATTTTTTCATTACAATTACTCTAGGTAATGGTGATAAACGCCATGTACGTCTTAACAATGATAATTATTTAATTAGTAAAAAATTGAAACATGGTATGTTTCGATATACGATAAATACCCCGGATGAATATATGATTTATCCCTATATTACTATGAATGATTGTCTGAGTTTAACCTATCGACAAATAGGTGAATTTGAGTCTTTCAAGCATAAGATTAACGAGTATACGGCCTATTTCCTATACATTCTTTTGGGTTGGTACTTTGCATGGAAGCCAATTTGGCTTATTCATGAAAAATATTCCGAAACGGCTCAAGATAATAGTTTCTATTTCTTCAAATATTGTTATGAAAATCATTATAATAAAAAGATATACTATGTGATTAAAAAGGGATCAGCTGATGAAAAAAATTTAGCCCCCTATAAAAAGCGCATCGTTTATTTTATGAGTGTCAAACACCTCCTCCTATTACTTGGATCAAAGCTAATTGTATCTTCGGAGACAAAAGGTCACGGGTATGCATGGAGGGTTTCCCAAGGAGCTATCCGGGAGTTTTTAAATGAGAAGAAATATGTGTTTTTACAACATGGAGTACTAGGTTTGAAAAGAGTCGATAATACATTTAAAGCAAATTCATCCAACGGTGCAGACCTATTTGTAGTATCCTCTGATTTTGAAAAAGAAATCGTAAAAAGCTATTTTGGATACAATGAAGAAAACGTCATTGTTACAGGCCTGTCAAGATGGGATGCATTAGAGGATAAATCGCTTCAAAATACAAAAAAAGAGATTTTCTTAATGCCTACATGGAGAAATTGGCTTGAAGAGGTAGAGGATGATAAATTTGTTTTATCTGATTATTATCATGAATATAACAGTTTAATACAATCAGAAAAGCTCTCCCAATTATTAAAGGAAAATGATATCACATTAAACTTCTATGTCCATCCAAAATTTATGCCGTACGTTGCAAATTTCACTAGTTCTCATGAGCATATTAATGTTATACAATTTGGCGAGGCAAAAATTAATGATTTAATTATGCGCTCAAGTTTATTGATTACAGATTACTCTAGCGTAGCCTGGGAGACATATTATCAAAAGAAACCCGTTCTCTTCTTTCATTTTGATTTGGATAAATATATAGAGAATCAGGGTAGCTACATGGATTTAAGAAATGATGTTTTTGGAGAGGTTGCTTACAACTCTTCAGAGTTAGTTGATAAATTAAGAGTTTATATAAACAATGGGTTTAAAGAAAAAGAAGAATTCAGTTCAATTAGAAACAATTATTTTAAACATGTTGATCACGATAACAGCTCAAGGATTTATAAATATATCAGTGAACGTGAAAAATCACTTGTTAAATCGGATGGAATTCTAAAAGTCTTGAAAAGAAGTTACCTTCTTAAATATGTTTGGAGAAAGTACAAGCAAAATCCAATTGTTGGCCGGATTGGCATGAGCATGTTAAATATATTAAGGTGAAAACTTGAAATGCCGTTAGTTTAAAATTTTAACGGTAAAAATAAAAGCCCCTAGGATTTGAACTAGGGGTTTTTATCTATGGATTAGGTACCGGCTAATCAGCTGCAGTATTTGTTTCTAATGATTTTGAGGGTGAATTAATAAAGGAATTTGAAGAAGCATTCACATTCTTTCTGAATTCTATAGTTTTCCCATATAGAACTATTGGGGAACCTAATGTATCCACGAATTCATTATTGTGTATTTCAAACTTAGCAATCACTAATGCCCCTTTTGAGCTTTTATCCTTTCCATTCTTCGAATAGTAATAGTTACCTAGACTATCAATCTGAATTCCTTGTGCACATTCTATGAATTGATTTTCTTTTATAAGAATGTCTTTCCAATTATGTCCTCGTACAGCTGCATATGTCATTTTTTCAAAGGTATTGTCTATAATTTGAATGTTTGTGTATGGTCTATTATGGGACGCTGAATGGCTGCCTACGCCAACCCCCCACGGATTCATATTTCTTACGTGCGAATTCCCAAAATAGTTATGTTCTATCCTAACGTTTTTAGTTATAGTAAAGTCTACACTCCCAAATCGTCGAAATGCTTTATCAGATATCATCCCATCAATCTGAATGGCTTCTGTGTAATCATCATTACTCGAACGAGATCCCAAAAACTTACTATTTCGTATGAGAACATTTTTATTACCTGCTAAATCTATCGCATGGCCACCTACTATGTTCTTTAACACGGTATCCCGGATAAGGATATTATGACCATGGGCAAAACCAAACACAGAAGGAGTTCGTAGTTTTATATCCGCTCCCCCAGCGTCCCAAATCCCGCCATCTATAATAATGTTGGAATTTCCATTATAACCATGGTAGGTAGCTTTAAAATCTCCATTCAACAACATTATGTCATTATTTGAGTCAGCTTTTTGCAGAATTGTTTTAGTTGGAACTTTAAGCCATGTATTACTATAAATGTGTAATGGTTTTTTCAGTGTGTATTTTCCTTTAGGCAATAGTATTTTAATAGGCGTATCCGAATCTCTTGCAGTGTTCAATGCTTTTTGAATTTGTTTACTTGCATCACTTCCGTGTGGGATTGATACTGGGATTGTTTTGTAGTCTTTTTGCAAAAGCTGCAATATTTCTTCCGTAAAAGGTTTCCGGATTGTAGATTGCTCTACTGTCTTTTCAGAAGACCGATCCGGGGTGGGAGGTGAAAAAGGATTCCATAATTTGAACAGCATTACGGAGCCTACAATAATAACTAAGATGACTGATATTTTCTTCAATTTTTTCAACCTTCATTCTTTGGGTTTGCACCGGTAATTCCTTGCATCATACAGTCTTGGAGAGGTATGGTTTATTGGCTTGCACTAATGGAATAAAATTTATTGAGCAATTTGCTTACACCAACCTTATGTTCCTTATGAAAATCTTCTTATGACGCTGAAGCTAGGCGTAATTCATCTCTTTCTATATGTAAACCACGTGTTCCTCATTAGAGAAGAATTCCCTTTGTGTGTATTTAGTTGCCATGGCAGAAAACGATCAGGATATAGTAAATTGAATATCATTGGAATCCAATAGGTGTTTTACTACATCTATATTAGAAGGAGCTATGACAGACACGCCCTGCTAATCTACAGAAATATAAAATGGTTTGAGACGTTGGCTTCTCGTGAGTGTATACGGTATCGTTTTATTTCCAAATTGGATAGAGTTCTTCGACCATTTTTCCTTCGTTGGTCTATTATAACATCATCCTAGTATTAAACACTTCCTAACTATTAGGAAAATGTATAGGCTTGGTAAAAGTGAAACGCTTACATTAATATAAGTGTGAGGAGGAAATACCAATGAAAAAACGTTACATTAAGTTATTGGAATATTTAGAACAATCTAACGATGACTTTGTAAGTGGAAGCGAACTTGCTAATCTATTTAATGTAACGACAAGAACAATCAGAAATGACATTAAGGAAATAAATGAAACTTTTTTAGATAAAGTAATAATTACTGGTAGTACTCAAAAAGGGTATAAATTAGTTGGGGATTTATCAAGTATTCAGCAAAATGAAGATGATTACGAAGAACGAGCTTTTCATATTATAAAAACACTTTTATCTGAAACTGGTTTTATAACTTATGATGAACTGGCAAAAAAACTTTATTTTTCTACTCAAACAATTAGGAAAGACGTACAAAGATTATTTCAAATAATCCAAGCCGAAAAATGGAACATTGAGGTTGAAGCAATTATCTTTCAAGGGGTAAGGCTTAAGGGAAGTGAAGTAGAAAAACGTCTATTACTAAAAAAGTTAGTAACAACAAATTGTTTAAAGCGAATGTCTCTTGATGAAGCGCTGCAATACTATTTTGGTGATTGGTTTAGTCAGGCCTCCATTCAATTAGTATATTCTTGTATTGAAGAAGAAGTCACTAAGTACAATTTGTTACTAAGCTCTGAAGAACTATTCTCAATATGTGTGAACATAATGATTAGTTTAAAACGAGTAGGCCTTCATCAAAAAATTGCTGAAAAAGACATGAAGTTAGATAATACGTGCTTTGAAGAATTAGAAATAGCAAAGTTAATCCTTAGTCGATTAGCTAAGGAAATGAATGTACCGTTTGACGAATATGAATATCAGTATTTATGCTACCTGTTAATTTCTTTGCAAATATTACCAAAGGAAAATGAAGTAACTGTGCATGAACACTCAGATGAAATAGAGGAAAAAGTAAAAGCGGTTATAAAAAATGTTGGGGATCGATATGGTTTTTCAAGTCGAAAGAATGAAAAGTTATTTAATCGCCTATTGGTACATATTACAAAGTCATTATATCCATTAAAATATTACTTTCCTTTAGAGAATCCATTTATTTCTCAAATAAAGTCGGAATATATGAATGCTTATAATATTGCAGTGGTTTTAGCGAAAGAATTACAATTTTGCTTAAATATAAAGATACCAGAAAATGAAATCGGTTACTTGACACTGCATGTTATGAATATTCTTGAAAATTCCCAAGAAACAAGGAAAAGTATTGCAATTATTTATGGGAAAAATCCGTTAGTAGGTAAGCTAATAGAAAGAAAAATAAATTTATACTTCCCAAATATTAAAATTGATGGTTTATTTGCAAATCATGAAATCCATTTAATTCCTGAAGAGATAGAAACTATAGTAACTACTAGTGTAATCCTTGAGGAGCAACACCGAAATGTGAAAAATTGTATTCGTATTAGTGAAATGATTACAAATGAAGATATGAAGACTATTTCTATTCAATTGAATCGTGGCTTACTAAAGTACTATTTATCTCCGAATGATCTTTATTTCTTAGATGAAGAGAATCAAATAGATTTATTAAAAACTCTTACGCAGTTTGGAGATATTCGACATCTGTATACAAGCATTAATGAAAGAGAAAAGATGTCGAGTACTAATATTGGTAATTTAGTGGCCATGCCGCATCCATTTGATTGTGGAAATAACACTAAATTAAGAGTGTTAGTAGCAATAAATAAACAAAGAATTTTGTGGGGAGACAAAATGGCTCAAATTATCTTTCTATTTATCCCTCCAAAAAATCAAAAGGTAAATAATACAAAGTTTTTTGAAGAGATTCATGATGTGTTTAAGCAAACAAACATGACAGAAAAATTATTGAATGTAACCAATTATGATGAGTTTTTGGAAGTTTGGTCTTCCAAATAATATTAGGAGGAATAAAAATGTTAATGAATATGAAAGATTTACTTTTAGTAGCTTATGAGAATAAATTTGCAGTCGGGTCATTTAATGTAGCAAATAGCGAATTTGTCAAAGTTGTAGTAAGTGCTGCAGAGGAGCAAAAATCTCCTGCTATACTTCAAATTCACCCGAATGAAATAAATTTAGTGACTGATGAATTTGTGGCCTATGTACGCGAGGCTGCGTCAAAGTCTAAAGTTCCTTTTGTTATTCATTTAGACCACGGGGCAACAATCGAAGATATTACTCGATCTATTAGAAATGGCTATACGTCTGTGATGATGGATGCATCACATTTACCATTTGAAGAAAATATGGCATTAACAAAAAAAGCAGTAGAACTTGCTCATATGGTAGGTGTGTCTGTAGAGGGTGAACTAGGTACTATTGGAAGTAATGAGGGCAGTTCAGAAGGCGGAGCAGATGAGATCTTATATACGAATCCTGATGAAGCAGCCATTTTTGTTGAAACAACAGGAATTGATACGCTTGCTGTTGCTGTTGGAACTTCACATGGCTTATACCCAGAAACGAAAGATCACTCTATTAAAATTGATCGATTAAGGAAGATTCATGAAAAAGTAAACATTCCTTTAGTTCTCCACGGTGGATCAGACAACCCAGATGAAGAAATAAGACAAGCTGTGAAGCATGGTATTGCCAAAATTAATTTATCAACAGATATGAAGAGAGCGTTTTATAACCAATTAAGAGCTACGCTTGATGAAAATCCAAATGCTTACGAACCAGATATATTAATGCCTGAAGCAACGAAGGCCGCTATTGAATTAGTAAAGAAGAAAATGGATCTATTTGGTTCAACTGGAAAAGCATCACTCTATAAATTAGGAGAAATTTAATAGGAGGGATAGATATGATGACTTCTAGTGTCTTAAGGCCAGAAAACATAATATTAGATTTAGTTGCTGAAACGAAAGAGGACTTAATTAATGAGCTTGCAGAAAAATTAAATTCAAACGGATATTTACATGATCTTGAACAATTTAAACAGGATATTTGGGCACGAGAAGATCAGGTTCCAACAGAAGTAGGGTTTGGTATTGCTATTCCACATGCAAAATCGGCTGGAGTTAAATCGCCCGCTATTATTATGGGAAGATCTTTAAGTGGAATTAAGTATAGTTCTGAAACATGTAATTTATTTTTCATGATAGCAGCCGGCAAGGATTCTTCAACTGAGCACTTAAAGACTTTATCTAAAATCTCCACTTTTCTAATGGATGAAACCTTTAGAGCTAAGCTCATTCTTGCCAAAGATAGTCATGAAGTTGTCCAGCTATTTGTAAATGCTGAAGAAAAAATGGTACAAGTAGATGCGAATGATAAGAAGTATTTTGGTAAGAAATTGGTCGGAGTAACTGGATGCCCTACTGGTATAGCACATACATTTATGGCTGCAGAAGCATTAAAAAATGCCGCTGAGGAGCTTGGCGTTCAAATAAAAGTTCAAACCAATGGATCGACAGGAATACAGAACAGTTTAACTCAACAAGATATTGATGAAGCAGATGGCATAATTGTTGCTGCAGATGTTAAAGTGGACATGGATGTCTTCGGTGATCGTAAGGTCATTAAAACGTCTGTTAAAAATGGGATACATCATGCTAAGGATTTGATTGAAGATGCTATTTCTGGAAAAGGTACGGTTTTAAATCAGGGGAACAATAAGTTAAAGGAAGCAAAAGAAAAAACACGATTAAAACAACCTAAAATATACAGCCATATAATGAATG
The DNA here is from genome assembly GCF_058783805.1 of Peribacillus sp. FW305-BF15. Taxonomy (NCBI): domain Bacteria; kingdom Bacillati; phylum Bacillota; class Bacilli; order Caryophanales; family Bacillaceae; genus Peribacillus; species Peribacillus sp. FW305-BF15. Next base: position 54,242 of record NZ_JBYSYV010000007.1, read on the forward strand.
GGGTATCTTTTATGATTCCATTTGTTGTTGCTGGCGGTATATTAATCGCAATCTCCTTTATGTTTGGCATTCATGCTTCTGACCCGAATAGTTCAGAATATAATGCATTCGCCGCTTTTCTAGGTACAGCAGGTGGCAGTGCAGCCTTTGCACTAATGGTTCCAGTACTAGCAGGATATATTGCGTATAGTATTGCAGATCGTCCAGGTTTAGCACCAGGTATGATTGGTGGTATGATGGCGACACTTGGTGGTTCAGGATTTTTAGGTGGTATGATAGCAGGTTTTATTGCTGGTTATACAATCTTAGCATTGAAAAAATTATTAAAAGGCATTCCAGATTCATTACAAAGTCTTTCACCGGTGCTTATACTTCCTTTGTTGGCTACGTTTGTAACAGCCTTTATTATGCACTTTGTAATAAATAGTCCGATGGCGTGGATTAATGAGTCGTTACAAGGTTGGTTAAATGGTTTAACTGGTTCGAATGCAATTTTATTAGGAGCGCTTTTGGCAGGAATGATGGCATCTGATATGGGCGGCCCTATCAATAAAACAGCATCAGCATTTGGCTTAGCGATGTTTGCAAATCAAATATACGAACCATCTGCTGCACTAATGGTTGGAGGAATGGTTCCTCCATTAGGGATTGCATTAGCAACAACACTATTTAAAAATAAATTCTCACTGGAAGAACGCAACGCAGGAAAAGCGGCTTATATTATGGGGGCATCTTTTATTACTGAGGCAGCCATTCCGTTTGCTGCAAGTGATCCATTAAGAATAATTCCAGCAAATATTGTTGGTTCAGCAATTGGTGGAGGGATTTGTATGGCATTAGGAATTTCTTTACAGGCTCCTCATGGCGGAATCTTTGTAATTCCTATTGCTGCAAGCAGTCCATTGTTATACATTGTATGTATTTTAATTGGTTCAATTATTACAGCTTGTATAATTGGAGTATTAAAAAAACCTGTTTACAGAACACAAGATAATACTAGTGAGAAGTCAGGAAATAAAACAGTAGCAATTGAAATTAAAGCAGTATAATTTATGAAAATGACTTTGGTACTGTAGAAAGCTACAGAAAAGTCTTTGCACAAAACTAGTGAAAGAATCCCTTGAAATTCCCAAGGGATTCTTTCATTAGATATGATTATCGTTTATGTAATTAAATAAGCTAAGGCTGGCTCTGAATCACGAGTTCACCCGAGTGCAATCTTGCATTCTGACCAAGGCTTCCCATATAACCTTCCGCAATTTCAAAACAAAGTGAAGGAACTTGGGCTAACCAAATCCATGACCAGCAAGGGAAACTGTTTGGATAATGCGTCGATGGAAAGTCTTTTTGGGACTATTAAGATTTAGCTGAATATAAAACATGTATTAATTTAATCATATGTATCTCCCTGATATTAAATATCCTTTAATGGAGGGGGAAACCGTACTGTTTTGGGGACAAAAAAAGAAGCAATAGCCAATATTGCTTCTTGGATTACATATATCGACTTCATGAAATTCATTAAATTTCACCCTCTTCAAGCCTCCTATTATACTCTACTTTACTGATCAATCCCTTTGCATTACAGGTAAGACAATCTGTATAAATATCGTAGGCACCTGTACCTGCACAAACATGGCATTTAACATGAGTTTCCGGTATATCCTTATGCATGAATGAAAAAACTTTTCCAATATACTGCAGAATAATCATTCCCAAAACTCCTTTTTTTTCTATCATACAACGAAAAAGAGAGAGGGAAACAGGAAATACAATAACATTACTTAAAACAAATAAAACCATAACATACTTTACATGGGGTTAAAAAATTGAAGGAGATTCGTTTTTAGTATTAGGTTTGAATGCTCGCACGGTTCGTCTCTACCAAAGCAAAACAAAAAGAGCCCTTGGGCTCTAAAATAAACTATTAATGATCAATTTAATCCAACCAATAAAAGAAATCCATAACGGTATGCTCAAAGATGTACCAAACAAAAGTCCTTTAAAGAAATTCCCTTCATTTTCACCTACCATATAGAACACACCTCTCGGCTTGGTTTTCTTGTGATAATTATAAATGAAAGCGCTTTCCTTGTATATGAGACATTTGAGGCAATTACTTTACAATTTAAACCTTAAGAGAAAGCAGACAAGTTAAATCTGTCGGATAAAAAATTAATTGTCGAGTGTTGTCGGAATAAATTGGGAGAATATTCTTTATCGCAAAAAATTTGATAGTTATAATTAATGAGAGAAAAATAACCGAAAAAAGTGAAATAGAGCTCCAGTAGCAGTACAAAAATAAGAGTTTTACTCTATTTTATAAGGCTTCCATGTCAGTCACTAATGTTCATTTATTATGGGAGGTAAAGATGAGGAAATATGGTTTAGTCATTATCGCTGGAATTTGCTTAGCAGTACTGGTTTTTGGCCATCTGCATTGGAAAAACATAAGTCAGGCAGCAGGGGGAGAGGCTAGAGAAGCTGCAGCAAAAGTGAAAGAAGAGGAAAAAGAAGAAAGGGAAGCATTAATCCAAAGTTTAAAACCGGAAAATAATAAACAGCAGCCGCTAATAGATTACCTGCATTATAAGTCGCTAACGCAAGATAGGGTTATTGTTTCCTTAGTGGGGAGTAATGGTACTTCCGGAACCGGGGCAAGTAAGACTTCCAATAGTTGGGCAGGGCTTTTAGAGAAGAGTCTGCGCGCTGACCGTGATGATCTGGAAACATTACGTTTCATTAATCATGGACATGAGGGGTATTCAACAGAGGATTTGCTGGAAGGTAAGAAAATTGAAGCGGTCATACAAGATGATCCCGATCTGATTATTTTTGAAAATTCGCTGATAAATAATCATTATCAATCATTAAGCTTGGAACAGACAAAAAAAGATTTGGAAAGCATCATGGCAAAGTTACAAAAAGAGTTGCCGAATGCCAAAATTCTAATACTTTCGCCAAATCCAGTTGCAAACGATAAAACGGAGAATAGTTTAGGATTGAATTATTCTGATTATATTCAAGCTTCCGAGCAGGTCATCAATAAGAATGAATGGACCTATATGAATAGCAAAGAAGGAATAGAAAAGAAGCTAAAGGAAAAGAATATGAGATTGGCTGATATACTGACGAATGATAATATCCATCCCAATGATCAAGGGCATTACATATGGTTCGAGGTGATACAGGAATATTTTAAGTTAATGTAGTATAAATAAAAGGGGGAAACGTGGCTATATCCACGTTTCCCCCTTTTATTTTATTCATTGCACTAAAAGAAAGCGGTATCATAATTTCTCAAACCTTAAAGACATCACTTTCTACCTTGAATAAATTCGCGCATTTCTTCTTTCGATATACCTGAACCCATAACATCCTGCATGATTTCCAACCACTCTTCATCCATGCTCTTGTCTGCTTGTTCATTCAACAGAGCATCCACTTTAATACAAAGGATTCTAGCGATTTTTTCCAAAACTAAAATAGTAGGGTTTGTTTGAAGGTTTCTTTCCAGTGAGCTTATATAGGATTTGGCAACGCCGGATTTTGCGGAGAGTTCAGTAATTGACATTTTCCTTTCTTCCCTAAGCGACTTAACTCGGTAACCTATCATTTGACCACACCTAACCATTAATATGAAAATAATATACTAATTTAAACTATTACTTTCAGTTTACACATTTTCCTATCATTTTTAATGATAACTAGGCACTAAAATACTTGACACAAGTATCTATATAAACGAATTTTCCTGTGTTGGTAGGCATTTAGTTAGGTTTTTATTATGGTAAATGTTGTTAAAATACATGCGTGCCTAACAAAATATGGTATTAGGTGTATACTTAGGTTTATTGAAATTTAAGTCACAAATATTCTGGAAAATGAGTTATTTAGATGTGATAAATGCAATATTTCAAAAATGACAATTATTTCATTTGTATTACCGTTTTCTTTTTTGTAATATTACTAAGGGATTTGAAAAGTATTCATTCATTGTAAGTTTTATGAAAATTTCCTTGAAAATACATAAATATAGGTAATATTATGGTATAATGCAATAGGTCATTTTTAACATATCAGGAGGATGAAATGGAAGAAACTATTAGTATTAAAGATATTTTTAAAACATTAAAGAAACGTTGGAAGCTAATCATGCTGCTGACATTGATTGCCGCGTTGATTAGTGGATCAATTTCTTATTTCTTATTAACACCAGTTTACCAATCTTCAACACAGATTCTCGTTAATCAGAAACAATCGGAAAACCAATTGGACTCTACACAAATCCGATCTAATATCGACATGATCAATACATACAGTGTGATCATAAAAAGCCCTGCCATTTTGGAGAAGGTCATTGATAAGCTTGAACTAGACCAAAGTGTAGATCAACTTAGTCAAAAAATCACGATTAACAGTCAAGAAAATTCGCAAGTCTTCTCATTAACGGTTCAAGATAGTAATCCCGCCAAGGCAGTAGAGATTGCCAACACGGTTTCTTCAATTTTTCAAAAGGAAATCAAAGATATTATGAAAGTTGACAATGTTAGCATACTTGCTAAGGCAGAAATAAAGGAAAATCCTACTCCTGTAAAACCTTCTCCATTATTGAATATCGCTATTGCGGTGGTCATCGGATTGATGGCTGGAGTCGGCTTGGCATTCCTACTGGAGTATATGGATAATACGATTAGAGACGAGAAGGATATTGAGACACTCCTTGACTTGCCATTACTTGGATCTATTCAGAAAATATCGCAACATAAATAAAGAACCATTCAGTTGACATTAAGAAAGGAAGTGGGATTTTTGAGAAGTAAAGATGAAAAACAGGTGAATTTAATTGCACAGACTAATCCTAAATCACCTATTACTGAACAATATCGATTAATTAGGACAAACATACAATTCTCTTCAGTGGATAAAGAAATCAAAACGATTGTGGTTACTTCATCGGAGCCTAATGATGGGAAATCGACTACAGCTGCCAACCTAGCGATTGTGCTTGCTCAAGAAGAGAAAAAAGTATTACTTGTGGATGCGGACTTAAGGAAACCATCGGTTCATTATGCTTTTAACCTTAGTAATATACATGGACTTACTAGCGTATTGACAAAGAAAATGGATTTAAGAAAAACTATCTTGAAATCAAATGTTTTTAATTTAGACATTTTATCAAGTGGGCCGATACCGCCTAATCCTTCAGAGTTATTAAATTCCAAAGCTATAGAATCCGCCATTGATGACCTAAAAGAAATGTATGATTATATCATTTTTGATACACCGCCGGTTCTAGTAGTGCCGGATTCCCAGATTGTGGCCAATAAATGTGATGGCGTGATCATGGTAGTGGCGAGCGGCAAGACAAATAAACAAAGTGCAGTAAAAGCAAAGGACCTTTTAATGAAAGCTAACACATCCTTGCTTGGAGTCGTTTTGAATGGTGTTGAAACAGATAACAGCAATTATTATTACTATCAATCCTAACGAAATAAAACAATTTTCGACAAAATAAGACCCTGTTTAATGGCAGTTTTATATGCTACTATTAGTCAGGGTAATAATTCCTATTTTTAGAAGTCGGGCTTTTTTCTATTTGTTTTATAAAGGAAGTGTATGAAATTTGATTGACATACATTGTCACATTCTCCCAGGGATTGATGATGGATCTGCGGACATGAATGAAAGCATGAATATGGCAAGAAAAGCGGTAGAAGCAGGAATCACCCATATTTTTGCCACGCCACATCACTTAAATGAGAAATATGTAAATGTTAAAAGTAACATCATTGACCGGGCAGTGATGTTAAATGAGAATTTACACCAAAACAATATTCCACTTACCATCCATCTCGGACAAGAAGTAAGAATACACCGGGACATATTTACTTCACTTGAAAAGGAAGAAATTCTAACGTTAGACGATAACGGTACATATATGCTGCTGGAGCTCCCGTCTGGAAGGGTTCCTACATACACACAAGAAGTGATATATGAGCTGCTGCTTAAAGGAATCACACCGATTATCGTACATCCGGAGAGAAATAAGGAATTGATTGAAAATCCTAAACTATTATTTGAATTGGTCCAAGAAGGTGCCTTAACTCAACTTACATCTGGTAGTATTATCGGTCACTTTGGCAAAAATGTTAAATCATTTTCAAATAAAATAGTGGAACATAATCTTGCTCATTTTATTGCAACAGATGCTCATAATATAGGATCGCGAGGATTCACGTTACAACAAGCCTATGAAACTATAAAAAAAGCATATGGAATAGAACGTACATTTTATTTCAAAGAAAACGCTGAACAGTTATTAAAGGACCAATGCCCTGCTGTTGAAAAACCGGTGCCATTCAAAAAGAGAATTTTGGGAATATTTTAGAAAGATAGATTATTAGGAAAAGTTACATAGTAGAAAAAATTTTGCCATCATGTATGTTTCCTACGTTATATATCTACTGGATGTAAATTATAGATTGGTAAATTACCTTCATACAGATTAGTAACCCGTTCAACGACAAATAACCATAAGGTCATAAGGACTTAAAAAAAGGCAAACAAAAAGAAACTTACACAGTATATTTCATTTTTATATAAAAATGACAATTCGTAAAAACTGTATTTAATAGAGAGTAAATCAAACAATATTAAAGGGGGAAATGTGGTTGGCCTACCGAAAACGATTAACACTTCTGGCCCTATTGGACTCATTAATAGTATTATCGGCCATTTATGTAAGTTATTTATTCTTGTATCCCTATTTGGAAATATTTAAATTACCAACACTCTTAGTCACATCAGTCTCTCTATTAATCAGCCATCATTTTTTTGCTTCTATTTATAAACTGTATAAGAAGGCCTGGGAATATGCGAGTATTGGAGAGTTATTGTCCATCGTTAAAGCCGTAAGCCTATCGGTTATCACAGTTATCGCCATCCAGTTAATCGTTTTTCAAGATGTTTATGTAAGGGCCATGGCATTGACGTGGATGATGCACGTCATCCTTATTGGCGGTTCCCGTTTTTCGTGGAGAATGCTGCGTGACCGTTTGATAAATAATCAGAAGGAAACCAAAAACACATTGGTAATCGGGGCCGGTTCTGCTGGAACCATGGTTGTACGTCAGCTTCTTAATAATCATGATACGGAACTAAAACCAGTAGCATTCATTGATGATGATCCAAAAAAAGATAAGCTAGACATATTAGGAATACCTGTTGTCGGCAACTCAAAACATATCCCGGAAATGGTTGGAAAATATCATATAGATAATATTGTTATTGCGATTCCTTCATTAAGTAAGAAAGAATTGAAGGTCATTTTTGATGAATGTGTGAAAACGGATGCAAAAACACAAATCATGCCGATGCTTGAAGATATTATGTTAGGAAAAGTAGCGGTTAATCAGTTTAAAGAAGTGGAAGTAGAAGATCTTTTAGGAAGAGAACCTGTTGAATTAGATATTAATAGTATTTCTGAATATGTAACTGGTAAGACCATATTAGTAACTGGAGCTGGAGGATCTATTGGTTCGGAGATATGCCGTCAGATATGCAGATTCTCTCCAGGAACTCTTATAATACTAGGACATGGAGAAAATAGCATTTATCAAATTGACATGGAACTGAAAAAGCTATATGCAGATCAAATTGAAATCATACCTTTAATTGCAGATATTCAAGATCGAGATAGAATTTTTGAAGTGATGGAAACCTATAGGCCTGATGTTGTTTACCATGCGGCTGCACATAAACATGTTCCACTTATGGAATACAATCCTCGTGAAGCTATTAAGAATAATGTTTTTGGTACAAAGAATGTTGCGGAAGCGGCAGATACTTTTGGTGTAGGTGCGTTTGTAATGATTTCTTCTGATAAAGCCGTTAACCCAACAAACGTCATGGGATCGACCAAGCGCATTGCTGAAATGATCATCCAGCAGTTAGCAAAAAATAGCTCAACAAAATTTGTTGCGGTGCGCTTCGGAAATGTTTTAGGAAGCAGAGGGAGTGTCATTCCTTTATTTAAAAAACAAATTCAAGCTGGTGGACCAGTAACGGTCACCCATCCAGATATGACAAGGTATTTTATGACTATACCCGAAGCATCCAGATTAGTCATTCAGGCAAGTTCTTTGGCTCGAGGTGGAGAAATATTTGTTCTTGATATGGGGGAACCTGTTAAGATTGTTGATTTAGCAACAAACCTTATCCAGTTATCTGGTTATTCAATAGAGGAAGTTGGAATCGAGTTTTCTGGAATCAGACCAGGTGAGAAAATGTATGAAGAACTTTTAGGGGAGAAAGAGGTTCATAGTGAAGCTGTTTTCCCTAAAATCTTTATAGGAAAAGCGGTACTGGAACAGGAAGAAGAAATACAGTATCTTTTAAACTCTTATGATGATTTTTCAATAAAAGAACTTAAAGAATTTGTAATCAATTTAGCAAATCGAAGAAAGAACAGAACTTTTTCAGTAGTGAAATAGCATTAGGAGGACTATAAGTGAAAAAAATCACAAAAGCAATTATCCCTGCAGCCGGGTTGGGTACTCGTTTTTTGCCTGCCACAAAAGCGATGCCAAAGGAGATGCTGCCAATCGTTGATAAACCAACGATTCAGTACATAGTGGAGGAAGCTGTTGCATCAGGTATAAAAGACATAATAATCGTAACTGGAAAAGGAAAACGTGCGATTGAGGATCATTTTGATTACGCTCCAGAGCTCGAACAAAACTTATTGGAAAAAGGAAAAGTAGAGTTGCTCAATAAAGTACAATATTCTTCTAAACTTGCTAATATCCATTACATTAGACAAAAGGAACCAAAAGGGTTAGGTCACGCAGTATGGTGTGCACGTAAATTCATTGGGGACGAGCCATTTGCCGTACTTTTAGGTGATGATATTGTCCAGAGTGAAACTCCTTGCCTAAAGCAGTTAATGAATCAGTTTGAGGAAACAAACAATTCAATTATCGGAGTTCAAACTGTACCTAAGGAAGAAACGAATCGCTATGGGATAATAGAACCTGCTTTTCAAGATGGACGACTATATCAAGTTGAAAACTTTGTAGAAAAACCAGCCTTAGGAACAGCTCCTTCCAATTTGGCAATAATGGGAAGATATATCCTTACTCCAGAAATCTTCAATATGCTTGATCAACAAGAAGCAGGTGCAGGCGGGGAAATTCAGTTAACAGATGCGATTCAACAGTTAAACCAGACACAGCAAGTTTTTGCTTATGATTTTGAAGGAAAACGATATGATGTTGGGGAGAAGTTAGGGTTTGTGAAAACGACGATAGAGTTTGCCCTTAAGAACGAAGAAATTAAAGATGAATTAATAGAGTTTTTAGAACAAATGGTTATGGAAATTTCTACAAAAAAGATTAATGCATAGGAATAGGATGACCTATTAATCAGGCATATTGACCCGGTGGTAGTTTTTCTGCCTTACTGGTTCGGCTAAGTTAAGAAAAATTCAAAATAATAAAAACCTAAAATTGAAAAAGTGAGGAAACCAAAGTGGTTGACATAAAAGTTAGAAATATACCTTTTTCTCCGCCAGATATTACAGATGAGGAAATTGAAGAAGTCATAAAAGCAATGAAGTCTGGTTGGATTACAACTGGACCTAGAACAAAAGAGTTTGAAAAAAGAATAGCTGAATTTGTAGGGACAAATAAAGCTGTTTGCTTAAATTCCGCAACAGCAGCTATGGAGCTTACTCTTCGTATTTTAGGAATTGGCCCAGGAGATGAGGTCATTACATCGGCATATACATATACTGCATCTGCTTCCATTATAGATCATGTGGGTGCAAAAATTGTACTAGTTGATACCGCTCCAGATTCTTTTGAAATGGATTATTCACAACTTACTGATGCGATTAATGAGAAGACAAAAGCTATTATTCCCGTTGATATAGCTGGAAAGATGTGTAATTACGATGCGATATACGAAATAGTGGAGAGTAAAAAAGAACTGTTTAAGGCTAATAATAAACTTCAAGAGTTATTTAATAGAGTAATTGTAATGACTGATGCTGCTCATGCTTTTGGAGCTGAGAGAAAAGGTAGGAAAAGTGGTCAAATTGCTGATTTTACTTGCTACTCTTTCCACGCAGTAAAGAACCTGACTACTGCTGAAGGTGGTGCAGTTGTTTGGAGTAATGAAATTGGGTTAGATGATGAATGGCTTTATAAGCAATTCATGCTCTACAGTCTTCATGGTCAATCTAAAGATGCATTTGCGAAAACACAAAAAGGCGCATGGGAATATGACATTATCTATCCTGCTTACAAGTGCAATATGACCGATATAATGGCTGGGTTCGGTTTAATTCAGTTAAATAGATATGAAGGTCTGATTAAAAGACGTAAAGAGATTATTGAGATGTATGATAAAGCACTATTACCATTAGGTATTCAAAGCTTACAACATTATGGTGATGATTTTTCTTCTTCAGGTCATCTATATCTAGTGAGGATACCTGGTATTGGGGAAGCTGAGAGAAATGAAGTAATCGTAAATATGGCTGAGGCCGGTGTTGCATGTAATGTCCATTATAAGCCATTGCCAATGTTTACGGCTTATAAAAATTTAGGATTTGATATTAAGGATTATCCTAATGCTTTTGATGTTTATAAGAATGAGATTACATTGCCACTTCATACACTACTTAGTGATGAGGATGTGGAGTATATTATGGAGATTTTCAAAAAAACAATAAATAAAGTCTTAAGTCTTAAATCTCTAGTGGGGCTACGCAATGTATAAGATCTTTTTTAAAAGAGGAATTGATTTAATACTAGCCGTAATAGCACTACCATTTTGGTTTATTATCTTAGCTATTATTAGTCCGATTATTTACCTTCAAGACAAAGGGCCAATTTTTTATATTGCACCAAGACTTGGTAAGAATGGAAAAGTGTTTGAAATGTATAAATTCCGTTCTATGAAAGTGAACGCTCCGGATATAAGAAATAAAGATGGTTCTACATTTAATGCAGAAAATGATCCGAGATTAACTAAAATAGGTAAGTTTATTCGTAAGACAAGTTTGGATGAAACACCCCAGCTTTTAAATATTATTAAAGGGGACATGAGTATTATTGGACCTAGACCAGATTTGCCTGAACATGAAGAGCTATACGAGGGTAATGAAAATCGTAAGTTAGAGGTTAGACCTGGTGTAACTGGTTTAAATCAAGCTTATTATAGGAATACTGTTCCATGGAAAGAACGTATTCAACACGATATTTACTATATTGATAACCTAACCTTTTGGCTTGATATAAAAATATTCTTTAAAACTGCAGTATCAGTATTGAAGCGTGAAGATGTATTTGTCTCTGAAAATAGTAAAAAGTCAAGTGAGAACAAGAGAATAGGTATGTAGGAGGCAAGAGAATAAATGAAAGAGGAAATAACTGAGAAAGCGGTATCCTTCTACGACTTAGAATGGGATACAGAATATTTTGGAGTCACTAGCGCCAGAGTCATTTTAAATAGGCCTCTTACATTAAATGAATGGGATGAACTGAAAACTAGATTTAGTGATTATCAGTTTATATCAATTGTGAATCAAAATTCCGAACCAGTTAATACACTGATGATAGGGAAAGATACTTCTGCGTTTTTGGCAGATGTGAATATTCAGTTTGTGAAAAAAAAGATAAAGTGTCCACATGAATTGCCAAAAAACATTACAGTTCATCAATCGTTAAAGAGAAATGATCAAGTGATTGAGATTGCAGATTTTCAATTCTCGAAGTTTACAGAGGATCCGGAATTGGCTAAACGTGGGGGCGATCAAGTTTACCGTAAATGGCTTATAAATTCATTTGATAAGTCCGAGAAGTTTTATGCGTTATCCAAGGACGAGAATGGTGATCTAAACGGTTTTTTATTACATTCTTATTCAGGTAATGCCTGTGTAATAGAACTTATTGCTGTGTCGCAAAATGTTACTAAAGGTGGTATTGGTACAAGTTTATTCAAAGCAGTTGAAAATGAAGCACATAAGCGAGGCTGCGGTGAAATAAGAGTTGGTACTCAAGTGCGGAACATGGGTGCAATTAACTTTTATCATAAGCTTGGTTGTAAGCAAGTAGAGTGCCATCAAGTCTATCATTTGTGGAGATTTTAAAATGTTCAGTCGGGGGATTTAAATGAAAAAGATTTTGATTGTATCAACAGTAAGTAGACAGTTTTATCTGTTTGAACAAAGTAATATAGAAGTTCTTAAATCACTTGGATATGAGATACATGCAGCTGCTAATTTTAGTGATGCAAATGAGAGATTGGAAAAATTAGATATAATTAGACATCCTTTTGATATACAGCGATCACCATTCTCAATAAAAAATATAAAAGCATATAGTCAACTTAAAAAGTTAATGAAGTCAGAGTGTTTTGATGTAGTACATTGTCATTCTCCTATGGGCGGAGTATTGGCGAGGTTAGTATCTAAATCATTGGGGATTTCATCAGTAATATATACTGCTCACGGTTTTCATTTTTATAAAGGAGCATCACTTATTAATTGGTTGGTGTATTATCCGGTTGAAAGATTCTTATCTAAATTTACTGATGTATTGATAACAATTAATAAAGAGGACTATGACATAGGGAAAACATTTAAAGCAAGAAAAGTTATATATGTTCCTGGAATTGGCGTTGATACCAATAAATTTTTAACATCTAAAACTATTAGGGAAGAAAAGCGTGCGGAGCTAGGTATAAAAAAGAACGATGTAGTTCTGTTATCAATAGGTGAAATGATAAAGAGAAAAAATCATGAGACTGCTCTAAAAGCAATCGCAAAGTTGAAGAACAAAAAATTTGTATATTTGATTTGTGGAAGAGGAGAATTAGAAAATTATTTGAAAGAACTTAGCAAAAATTTGGGTATTGAAAATAATGTTAAGTTTTTAGGGTATAGAAATGATATCCCTGAAATATGCTTAGCCTCTGATCTTTTTTTATTCCCTTCATATCAAGAAGGACTACCTGTTTCTGTAATGGAAGCAATGGCTACGGGATTACCTATCATTTGTTCATCAATAAGAGGGAATACAGATCTCATAGAAGATGGATATGGTGGATATTTGAACAAGCCTGAAGATGTTGAAGGATTTGCAACAAGTATAGAAAAACTAGTAGCTGATGATGATCTCCGAAAGTTAATGGGGAAAAGGAATTTCAAAGAAGTTAAAAAGTACGATAACACTGTTGTTAAAGAAGAAATGAGAAAATTATATAATGAATATATAAATTAAGGGGTACCCCGAAAAATGAATAACAATAATAATAAAAGACGAATAGTTTTTTTAATAGGAAGTATGAGAAGAGGCGGAGCGGAGAGAGTAATATCTCTTTTAGCAAACAATTTTGCTAAAAGAGGATGGGAGGTAGATATTCTAACACTTCTTGACGACAGTAATGATTATGAACTAAATAAAAGTATTAATGTAGTACCAATAGGAAATGAAGACAATTCTAGAATTAGTCAATTACCAACTTGGATAAAGACTATTCGAAAGTATGTTATTGAAAACAAGCCAGATAGAGTGGTTTCATTTATTGCCCGTATTAATATTATTACAATACTCTCTTGTATTGGGTTAAATCAAAGAATAATTGTATCTGAGCGAAATGATCCTAGAGCTGATGGGAGATCTAAAATTGTACGAGTCGCAACGAATCTACTCTATCCTTTGACTGATAGGGTAGTTTTCCAAACAAAATGGGCTCAATCCTACTTTTCTAGAAGAATACAAAAGAATAGTGTAATTATTGCAAATCCAATTAATGTAACTGTAAAAGCTTCAATAAATAAAGAGAAAAAGATAGTAACTGTGGGTCGCTTGGTGGAGCAAAAAAACCATGAATTATTAATTCGAGCATTTAAAAAAGTGCATGCTGATTTTCCAGAATATAATTTATATATATATGGAGAAGGTGAGAAAAGGGATAAACTTACAAAACTAATCAGAGAGCTAGGTCTCACAAAGTCTGTTTTATTGCCCGGAAATATATTTAACATTCATGAACAAATATCAGATGCAGAAATATTTGTTCTCTCCTCTAATTATGAAGGTCTATCAAATGCTTTATTAGAAGCTATGATGATGGGTTTACCATGTATCTCAACTGATTGCGCTGGTTCAAACGAGGTGATTCAAAATAGAGAAAATGGATTACTAGTACCTATAGGATCAGAAAAAGAACTTATAAAAGCAATAAAATTGTTGATAGAAGATGAGCAAACAAGAAAGGAGCTTGCAAAGGAGGCGGAAAAAAAATCAAAAGATTTTAATATGGATGTTGTAGTAAAGCAATGGAATTATACAATTGAAGAATCTAAAAGAAGGATAAAATAAATTGAAAATAAAGTTAAACAATAAAAAATTATTTATTAATGGAACAGAAAATAAAAACAAAAAAAAATATGTTTATCAAACAATTGTTCAATTAATATCAAGCTTCTTAATAATTATTTTAAGTTTTTTAATAAACATTGTTGCAGCTAAGCAATTAGAGCCAAATGTATTTGGTGAATACCGTTATGTTGTAAGTTATCTTTTATTGATTCCTGGAATAATTCATTTTGGTTTTGCTAATTCTGTTGGAAGAATTGCAGCAAAAAGTAAAGAATCAGAGCAAAGGAGAATTAGTGGATATGGAATAAAAGTTTCCACTTTTCTAGCATTTGTTTATATTTTAATATCTACGCCATTAATGTATGGATTAAATAATGTTGATATGATAAATATATCATGGTATCTAGTTTATTTAACCCCTTTTATTTTGTTATCTACGATACAATTAACCGTTAAATCAATTTTAACTGGTCAGAATAGGATGTTCTCACTTGCTATATTTGATTTAATACCACAAACCCTATTTTTTATAACAATAATCATTCAAATTTATGTATTGAAAAATACAAATGTTTCAGCATTGCTTATACCCTATATTGTGATTAATGGTATAGCTATTATATATAGAATATATATGTGCAAGCCTTCTAGGGTAGGTTTTTCTGAAAGTTTTCGAGCTTTAAAAGAAGAGAATAAGTCATTTGGTTTTAAAGTGTACATTGGTTCATTATTTGGAGTTGTTGTCGGACAATTG
Organism: Peribacillus sp. FW305-BF15; assembly: GCF_058783805.1. Classification (NCBI taxonomy): domain Bacteria; kingdom Bacillati; phylum Bacillota; class Bacilli; order Caryophanales; family Bacillaceae; genus Peribacillus; species Peribacillus sp. FW305-BF15. The sequence goes on from NZ_JBYSYV010000007.1 coordinate 69,389, forward strand.
GTAGGACTAATAAGTGGTAGTTTAATAGGGATGCAAGAATACGGTCTATTTGCTTTAGCATTTAGCTTTGTAATTCCATTTCAGATGCTTGCTTCTACTCTTGGTTCAGTTTTATACAAATCTAATGTAACAAGAAAAAGAATATCATATAAATTATTTTCTTTTACTATTTGCTTCAATTTAGTTGCATACCTTCTATTCTTAGTATTAATAGATAAATTATTTTTAATTATTTTTTCAGTAGAGTATATAGATTCTCTTTTCTATATGAAGGTTTTTGCATTGTATGGTATTTGTTTAGGATTAGGTGATTTTATTAATCGTTTCTTAGGGGCAAAAGGTTACGGCGGAATGTTAATGATAGGGGCTATTATAACAGGGATAACTTTAGCTATGCTTTCATATGTGTTAATTCCTCAATATCAGATAATAGGATTGACTTATGCATATCTTGGTTCGGGTGTAATATATTTAATAAGTATGACAACATGTTACTGCATATATAGAAAGTTCTATAGTATTAAATAGAAGCTGTACACACCCATAAAAGTTTTGAAGAATAAGGATAACGAAAATGTATTAGTTATTTTAGAAGGGGAGAGAAATGAAAAAGGCAGTCTTATTTTTTATATTTATATATGTAATCATATTTATTGGAATGTATGGCATCAATATTAATAATGAACCTTTGTATAAGTTTTCTTTCATAGTTTTGATTCTTTCAGCAATCATGGTAAGGCCTCGAATGCTACTTATTATGATTGTACAAGTTTTACCGTTTAATAATATGATTATTTATTCTATGGATTTTTATACAGTTTTGCCAATCATGATGCTTATATTCTGTTTCAAAACTATAACACTTGTGAAGTTTAATATGAAATTAGTATTGTCTATTATTTTTTTATTTATCCTACAAGTAATAGTTGCTATGTACTACTTTAATAACTTTACTTTTCTCATACCTTTTTATATACAGATTTTGTTTGTTTATACTTCAATAAGATATGTTGTTAAATATGAAATTGATATGTTTATAAGATCTTCTGTGGTTTATGTTATATCTATAATTTTATCTTTTTTTGCACCCATCATTTTCTTTGAAGCTGCATTGCTATTAGCAATTGAGAAATACCCATCTATGTACACAGATTTATTTTACGGATATAGATATGGAGGAGCAGTTATTGAACCTACTGTGTTTGCACAACAAATAATGATAGGAATCTGTTTTATTGTAACTTTAATAATAGAAGATAGTATCAATAAAAAACTCGGTTTTATATTAACTTTGGTTTTAGTAGTATTTGGTTATTTAACTTACTCTAGAATTTTTATTATTATGGGAGTTATACTGCTTGCTTTATTTCTTTATTATAATTTCAGGTATCTAGATGATAAACTAAGTGCTCAAAGATTAAGGTTCAAAAAAATTTTAATACCAATGTTGGTTTTTTATGTATCGGTTTTAGGCGGTTATATTGTAATAAAACAAATGATCGATTACAGAATCAATTTAGATGTAAATGATATGGGATTAACCTCCGGAAGGGTTGATCTGTGGAATGAATATTTTTCAGCATTTGGTAATGATTTCCTAGGGTTCTTTTTAGGTTATGGTGCAAATAATATAATTGCAATAAGTAATCTACTGGGTATATCTAATACTCCACACAATGGAATAATAGAAAAATTATTTGAATTCGGTATTGTAGGTATTCTAATTTTCTTTTTTGTTCTAAAACTAATTTTTAAAGGAATGCCTATTAATATTAAGTTTAACCCTAGATTTATTTTTGTATTTGTATATCTTTCTTCTCTTATGTTTTTAACAATTGGAAATCACGATATAATTTATGTTTTACTTTTCTTAGTTGTTGATTTTCGTAGTTTACATAGGAAAAAAGTTAAGGAAATATAAAACACAGAAATGAAATTGGATTTATTGATAAAAATAAAATAATAAGGGTGAATTTATTTTTTGTTTGATTAATAAGTTCAATAAAGTTTAAAAAAGGAGATATTAGAGTGAAAAAAAATTTATTATATGTTACTAATAATCCATTCCCATCTAATTCAGCACATGCGACTAGAATATATTTTATATGTAAAATTTATCAAGCTATTGGATACAATGTTACAATCATGTCGACAGGTGAAAAAAACCAAAAAACAAATTGGATCAATCTTGAAGGAATTAAAGTTTTTCACTATGCACCTACTATAACGGGAAAATTAGCAAACTTAAAAAATTTAGTTCTGGGAAGTACTAAATTAAATTCAGTTCTTTCCAATGTAATTAAACCAGATGTAGTAATAGTTACAGGAGGTTATTCTCGACTTTTTTTCCCTATAAGAAAATTCTGTAAGAAAAACTCTGCTAAATTAGTTGTTGAAATCTGTGAATGGTTCAATGATACACAATTTCCTCTCGGAAAGTATGGCCCTTTCTATTGGCATAATAAATTAACAAGAGAACACTACTATAGGAAAGCTGATTATATTATTGCAATTAGTCGACTGTTAGAAGAGTTTTATTCTAATCAAGGTATAGCCACATTGAGAGTACCAACTCTATTAGATATTGATGAGAAGATAGATGAATCAATAAATATGGAAAGTAAAAGAAGGTTAAACATTGTTTATGCTGGATTTCCAGGTAATAAAAAAGATGAACTAAACTCAATAATTAAAGCGGTCACTTGCAATGAAGATTTAAAGAAATGTATACACCTCCACTTGGTGGGGCCAAATGAGAATTATTTAAAGTCTCTATTAAATAATGTGTTAGGAAATGAGAATTCTCCTGATAATATCACTACCTATGGAAAAGTTTCGAGAGATAAGGCACTGGGGCTTGTCAAAAAAGCTGACTTTACAATTCTAGCAAGAGAGAGTACTTTGAATTCTAATGCAGGTTTTCCAACAAAAGTTGCTGAGAGCATGTCAGTAGGAACTCCTGTTATATCAAATTATACAGGGGATATAAATTTGTTCTTGAAAAATAATATAAATGGAATTGTTTTGGAAGGTAATTCACTAAACTCTATAATTGAAGGTTTACAAAGAGTTATAAAATTGAGTGATAGAGAGATTTATCAAATGAGTAATAAGGCTTGTGAAGAAGCGAAAATTTCTTTTCATTATAAGAACTATATAAAGGAATTTGAAGATTTTATGCTGGATTGAACTTCGAATGTTAATTTTCTAAGTTAAACTTATATATTGCTGTAAAATTATTGCAGAATAAAAATGTTTAGATAAAAAAAGAAAGAGGTATAAACATGTTTGAAAATAAAACATTATTAATAACTGGAGGAACCGGCTCATTCGGTAATGCTGTTATGAAAAGATTCCTAGATACTGATATAAAAGAAATTAGAATTTTTTCACGTGATGAAAAGAAGCAAGACGATATGAGAAAATTATTTAATAACGATAAACTTAAGTTTTATCTTGGAGATGTTAGAGACTTGGCAAGTGTTAAAAATGCTATGCATGGAGTAGATTATGTTTTCCATGCAGCTGCTCTTAAACAAGTGCCTTCTTGTGAATTCTTTCCATTAGAAGCTGTGAAAACTAACATTTTAGGGACGGATAATGTTTTAACAGCGGCTATAGATTACGGAGTCAAAAAGGTCATATGCCTTTCAACTGACAAAGCAGCGTATCCAATTAATGCTATGGGGATATCAAAAGCCATGATGGAAAAAGTTTTTGTTGCTAAAGCAAAAACTGTCGATGAAGAAAGAACACTTATTTGTGGAACTAGGTATGGTAATGTAATGGCCTCACGTGGATCTGTCATCCCGTTATTTATTGAACAAATCAAAAGTGGCCAGCCTTTAACCATTACCGACCCTAATATGACTAGGTATCTTATGAGTCTTGAAGAAGCAGTCGAGCTAGTTATATTTGCGTTCCAAAATGCAGCAGCTGGAGATATTATGGTACAGAAAGCACCTGCAAGTTACATTGGAGATTTAGCTCAAGCCATTAAAGAATTATTTAATGCAGAAAATGAGATTAAGGTTATTGGTACAAGACACGGAGAAAAGTTATACGAAACACTTTTAACAAGAGAAGAGTATGTAGTTGCAGAGGATTTAGGTGGTTTCTTCCGAGTTCCAGCAGATAAAAGAGATTTAAATTATGATAAATATTTTGCTGAAGGAGATAAAAAGTTATCTACTGAAGAAGAATATAACTCTCATAATACGCAAATCTTAAGTATAGAACAGATTAAAGAAAAACTACTTGAATTAGAGTATGTTCAAAATGAACTCAAGGATATGAAAGTACTTTCTTCAAAATAATAATAATACATGAAGCAATTATTTCGCCTTATCCGTATTCAGATATTAGCTTCATCTAATATGTTTACTTTTTAGGTACTTAGAAAGGTTGGTTTATAAAGTGAAAATACTCGTTACAGGAGCAAATGGATTCGTAGGGAAAAATTTAATTGCAGAATTACAAAATAAAGGCTTTGAAGATATTCTTAAGGTTACGAGAGAAACTGAACCGTCTTTATTAGATATTTATACAAAAGAATGTGATTTCGTTTTTCATTTGGCGGGAGTAAACCGTCCTGACGATGAAAAAGATTTTATGCAAGGCAACTTCCATTTTACGCTTGAATTACTAGAGCTATTAAAAAAGCATAATAATAAATCACCCGTGCTTATTACCTCGTCTATACAGGCTGAAAAAGATAATCCATATGGTAGAAGCAAAAAAGCTGGTGAAGATGTCCTGTTTGAATATAGTCATCAAACAGGAGCGGAGCCATTCGTATATAGACTTCCCAATTTATTTGGGAAGTGGAGTAAACCTAACTACAATACGGTTGTAGCAACATATTGTTATAATATTGCAAGAAATTTTGATATTCAAATTAACAATCATGATGCCGTATTAACACTCTGTTATATTGATGATGTTCTAGCAGAGTTTATAAACGCTTTAGAAGGAAATCCGACTAAAAAGGGACAATATTGCTTTGTAAAAACAACACATACTATTAAATTAGGGGATTTAGCTGAACGTATAGAAAGCTTTAAAGATAGTAGAGTAGCGTTAAGTATTCCTGATATGGAAGACCCATTAACAAAGAAGCTCTACAGTACATATTTAAGCTTTTTACCAGAAGACAACTTTTCCTATGATTTAAAAATGAATTGTGATCACAGAGGCTCTTTTACAGAGTTTATAAGAACTCCTGAGAGAGGACAGGTGTCAGTAAATGTATCAAAACCTGGCATTACCAAAGGAAACCACTGGCATCATACTAAAAATGAAAAATTTTTAGTAGTAAGTGGAGAAGGACTTATTAAATTTAGAAAAATAAATTCAGATGAAATTATTGAATATAGAGTAAGCGGCGAAAAGTTACAAGTTGTAGATATACCTACTGGATATACACATTCCATTGTAAATGTAGGAGAAAGCGATCTTGTAACAGTTATGTGGGTTAATGAATGTTTTGATCCAGAAAAACCAGATACTTACTTCTTGGAGGTATAATTAATGAAGAAATTAAAAGTAATGACAGTCGTGGGCACTAGGCCTGAGATTATAAGATTATCTGCTGTTATTAATAAATTGGAAGAGTCAGAAGCTGTAGAACATATACTTATTCATACTGGTCAAAATTATGATTATGAATTAAATGAAGTGTTTTTTAATGATTTTAAACTTAAAAAACCCAATTATTTCCTTGATGCTGCAAACGGAACAGCAGTAGAAACTATAGGGAATATTTTGATTAGAATTGATCCTATTATGGAAGAAGTAAAACCAGATGCTGTTTTGATTCTAGGTGATACTAATAGCTGCTTATGTGCTATTGCAGCTAAGAGAAGACAAATTCCTATTTTCCATATGGAAGCAGGCAACAGATGCTTTGATCAAAGAGTACCAGAAGAAACTAATAGAAAAATAGTTGATCATACAGCTGATATTAATTTAACTTATAGTGATATTGCTAGAGAATATTTATTAAGAGAGGGACTACCTGCAGATAGAATAATAAAAACTGGAAGTCCAATGTTTGAAGTCCTCAATTCAAGAAAAGATGACATTGAAGAATCAGATGTATTAGAGAGATTGAATCTTGAAGAGGGGAAATATTTTATAGTTTCTGCCCATAGGGAAGAAAATATTAGTTCAGAAACTAATTTCATGAATTTAGTAGATAGTTTGAATTTAATAGCCGAAAAATACAATATGCCTGTAATTATGAGTACCCATCCTAGGACTAGAAATATGATTAATTCTAAAGGGATAGAGTTTAATCCTTTAGTAAAAACGATGAAACCTTTAGGGTTTAATGATTATGTGAAGCTTCAAACAAAAGCTAAGGCAGTTCTTAGTGATAGCGGAACAATTAGTGAAGAGTCTTCTATTCTTGGATTTAAAGCACTCAATATTAGACAAGCTCATGAAAGACCTGAAGCAATGGAAGAAACATCGGTTATGATGGTTGGTTTGAAAAAGGAAAGAATATTACAGGGTTTAGAAGTATTAGAAACACAAGCAAGAAGTACATTAAGGCTTGTTGGAGATTATAGTATGCCTAATGTATCGGATAAGGTGCTTAGAATAATTTTGTCATATACGGATTATGTTAATAGAGTTGTGTGGAGAAAATCATAAAATTGTTGTAAGAACTGTTAGTATTTCGTGTTTCTTTGTGTAATAAGTCTATTTAAGAAGAAATATTACGGTTCTTATCCTATGTACAAAAGAGAGAAGGGAGGCGCAACTATGTTCAAATTAGCAGTAGCAGGAACAGGTTATGTCGGCTTAGTAGCCGGTGTATGTTTTGCCGAAGTTGGTCATCACGTTACTTGTGTTGATATAGATGAAAATAAAGTAAACGTAATGAAGTCTGGAATTTCTCCTATCTATGAAGCTGATTTAGAAGACTTAATGCAAAAGAATTATGCCGCTGGAAGGATTGATTATACGACTGATTATAAAACAGCTTACAGGGATGCGGATGCAATTTTTATCGGTGTCGGAACTCCAGAGCAAGCTGATGGTTCAGCCAATCTTTCTTATATCGCAACCGTTGCAAGACAAATTGCTGAATCGGTGGAAAAGGACTGTTTAGTAGTTGTCAAATCAACAGTTCCTGTAGGAACGAATGATAAAGTTGAGCAGTTTATCCAAGACTTTTTAGTTAATGATGTAAAAGTTGAAGTTGTATCGAACCCGGAATTCTTGGCACAAGGTTCTGCTGTGCATGATACACTGCATGCCGAACGGATTATTATCGGAACGGAAAGTAAATGGGCTGAAGAACTCATGCAGAATATCTATGAGCCATTTCATTTACCAGTTGTCTCAGTCAATAGAAGATCCGCAGAAATGATCAAGTATGCATCAAATGATTTTCTTGCTCTTAAAATCTCTTATATGAATGATATTGCCAATCTATGTGAACTGGTTGGTGCGGATGTTCAGGATGTCGCAAGAGGAATGAGCTTTGATAATCGTATCGGAAGCAAGTTTTTAAACGCAGGTATTGGTTATGGAGGTTCATGTTTTCCAAAGGATACTAAAGCATTGGAGTATCTGGCAAGACAAAACGGTTACGAGCTTAAAACCGTCAAAGCCGCCATTGATGTGAACAAGGACCAAAAGACGATGCTGTATAAAAAAGCTAGTAAAAGGCTCATTACTTTTAATGGTCTTAAGGTAGCTGTACTAGGATTGACTTTTAAGCCTGGGACTGACGATTTAAGAGAGGCTGCATCTCTTGAGAACGTGCCTTTATTATTAGAACAAGGTGCCGATATCTATGCTTTTGATCCTGTTGGAGCAGAGAATTTTGCTAGAGTGTATCCAGAAGGTAAAAATGGCAAAGGCAGTATCACGTATGTTGCGAATATAGAGCATGCCTTAGAAAGTGCAAATGTCTGTTTTATTTTTACTGAATGGGGAGAAGTGAAAGCATTAACTCCTGAAACATATAAAAAGTTGATGAGGACTCCTTTAGTATATGACGGAAGAAATATCTATAATGTTGAAGAAATGCAAAAATCAGGTGTGGAGTATCACTCCATTGGAAGAAAACCTGCAAGTAGAGAAGCTATAAAGGAGTCGAAACAAGTTGAATTACAAATCCCTAGATCCTAGTAAAACATACTTGATTACTGGAGCGGCAGGTTTCATCGGTTTTTTCTTATCAAGAAAACTATTAGAACAGGGCTGTAATGTGATCGGTGTTGATAATATAAATGATTACTATGATGTGAAGCTTAAATATGCTCGTTTGGAGCAGCTTAAACCTTATGAGAAATTTACCTTTATTAAGGGTGATATTTCTGACAAAGCGATGATCTCCAATATCTTCGAAGAGTATAAACCTAATATTGTAGTAAATCTGGCTGCACAAGCGGGAGTACGATACTCGATCGAGAATCCAGATGTGTACATTCAAAGTAATATCATTGGTTTTTACAACATACTTGAAGCTTGCAGGCACTATCCTGTCGACCATCTTGTCTATGCTTCTTCCAGTTCAGTTTATGGAGCTAACAAAAAGGTTCCATTTGAAGAAACGGATTTTGTGGACAATCCTGTATCGCTTTATGCATCGACTAAGAAATCCAATGAATTGATGGCCCATACTTACAGTCATCTATATAATATCCCAGCAACTGGACTCCGTTTCTTTACGGTTTATGGCCCTATGGGACGACCGGACATGGCCTACTTTGGATTTACGGATAAGTATTTTGCTGATGAACCAATTAAGATCTTTAATAATGGTGATTTTGATAATGATCTATATAGAGACTTCACCTACATTGATGACATTGTGGAAGGAATTGAGCGGCTTCTTTCCAATCCTTCAGTTGAAGAAAATGCTGTTCCTCACAAAGTATTTAACATAGGAAACAACAATCCTGAAAAGTTGATGGCTTTCATTGGAGCTTTGGAGAAATGTTTAAGTAATGCTCTAGGTAAGGAGATAGAATTTTATAAGGTTTTCGAACCAATCAAACCTGGAGATGTACCTGCCACTTATGCTTCTACTGATTTGCTGCAGAAGGCTGTCGGATTTAAACCGGAAACTTCAATAGAAGAGGGTTTGCAAAAGTTCGCAAATTGGTATGTGGAATATTATAATAAAAAGTAACAATAGTAAACTGATAAATGGTATGAAATTTTTTTTGATGCCAGGCCCTAAGAATTTTCTAAGATTAATAGAGACAGAGAGTGTTTTTGAAAGCTCTTTGTCTTTTTTTTTAACTCGAAAAGGGATTCTTCTATTATTATATATACCTCGTGATAGTCCTACATTTCCTTCATAATTAAAGCCCACAAACATTTCAGTCATATTTGTTAATATTGAAACATTTTTTAGCTGTCTGTACTTTTAAATATTGACAGTTACTGAAACTATTATGCAAAAATTGATGGGAGACTCTTATCTCCTGTAGAGTCACCTAAATAAAAAACTTTAAAAAGGATGAATTTCATGAAAAAAATCATCGTTTTTTCCTTATGTTTTTTGCTGATTGTTTTCTTCATTTTTCAGCAGAAACATTCTCTATCAAATCACAAAGAAAAGATATACGTTGAAGATTTTAAAGGGTCCGATGATTCTGCTAAGATTCAGGCTGCCATTGATCATGCAAAGGCCAATAAGTTAAAGACGGTTATGCTGGATGATAGGGAGTATACGATTTTATCCCCGATCATCGTTAGGAAAGGTGTTAAGCTGCTATTTGGATACGGAACGAAGTTTGTTGTTGAGGGGAACTTTAGGGTGCTTGAGCTTGAGCAGAATGCTTCCATCGAAGGTGCTTATGTAGTGATTAATGATGCTGAATTTAACTCAGAGGTCATTTACTTAGATGGTAAGTATAAATATTATAATACCTGGAACAAAACGAAAGTGAAGGATGTAAATATCATTAATTGGTCTGAGAGTAATCAGGGTACAGCGATATCTTTATATGCTGGCGGTAAGGAACATGAGATTTCTTTCGTGAACTTTGAAAATGTCAAGGTTGCTGGGATGGAGACTGGAGTAAAGTTAATAGCTGAAGAACCGTCTTCTGGTAAGGCCTGGATCAATGCTAATCGTTTTTTGAATCTTTCCTTAGAAGATTGTGTGTATATGATTTACATAGATAGTAACTCTACCGTACCGAATGAGGTTAGTGGTAATCAATTTACTAACTTACAGATACAGCCTTCAGGGAAAACAAAGAGCATTTTGAAGGTAAATGGGCAATACAATAAGTTTGAGGGCATGGTTTGGGATCTGGACAAAATCACACTTCAAAACGATATTATTGAACTTACGGAAAATAGCATGGGCACTATCATTGATATCCCATCCTTGAATATGAGCAAAATCACTGACAGAGGCCAAGCCAATATCTTGAATCAATAATAAAATTGAAAAGGGTGATTAGCAGCTAATGGATAGGCACACACCCTGTAATGTAATTGGAGATAACATTAATAACCATTAATCAACTGGTACTATTGTTCTTTATCACTGGGGAATAATCCTTTCCTCTTTGGATAAAGAGTATATATGCCAGTTTTTTTATATTTAATGGTCATAGCTTTGTAGTGATAATTTGACCTTGATCATTAATAGTCACTTTCCACTTAGTTCCGTTTGGTGAAGCCATTGTCACAGCTTTTCCCTTTTGAAGTTCTAAATCTCCATATAATGTTCCGCCTGTAGTCGGTAGCCAAGCTGCACCTTGCTGTAACGATGATCTTGCGAAGATTCGATTGATCCGGAATCGTTTGTGCTCTTGTGTATACCCGCTTAAGGTCAGTTTAATTTTATACAGTGTTTCTGCTCTTGCTTCTGAGATAACCGTGTTACCGGCGTTAAAAGGGAGATTTTTAGCTGCAATCCATGGTCCATTTAAGCTTTGTTGATATTCAATTAATACTCGGCTGGGACTTTCATTCCATCCAAAATAAATACCAAAGCAATTTAGCATTTTAATAGGCTGTTTGGTAAAATCCAATTCAATCACTACCGGTTGGGAACTAGGGACATCGAGGTAATTTACACTTTGCTCATCGAGTAAATTGAAACAGTTATTGATATTTCCTCCATAAGGAGCCTTTCCAGAAAGCTGACGTACTGCGTAGCGAACGTTTGCACTTACTAAAATATCGTCTTGATTCCCGACCAGATGGGCTTTTCCTAAGGCAAGAGGTGGAATTACTTGGAGCGATTCTTCATGAGGAGATGTGCATCGATTGTATTGGCCGCGATCAAGGATGGATGTGGATACCTGATTCGAGCTTAGGTAGTTGTGATGGGAAGTGGAGGAGAATTCAATCACGAGCGGGGGAGCATCCATACGGTAGGTATCCCATATGATGCCTTCAAATATATTATAAGCACCTGAGCATCGAATGACTTTTTTCGTTTGTTTTCGGCTTTGAACTTGAATTCCAGTAAAGGTGTTGCCCGAAATTTCGTAAGGTAGATCACTGCTTCCGACAATCTCGATTCCGTACTGGCAGCCATCTATAAAGATGGACTCGAAGGAGTTGGCATTAATCCAGCATGGGGTATCTACATTTGATAGTTTTTCAGTTTTTAAATAGAGGGCTGTATGGAAGTTTGTAATTTGGAGGGAGCTTGCCTTAAAGAAGCTGATGAAATCCCATGCTTTGTTACAGTATAAATGGATGGCGATACCTTGATATGTTGTTGTACTATTAATAATATTGATATTGGATATAGCTGTATGATTATGGATTTCTATTTGCTGCGCCCCGGAAAGAAAAATTACGGATGAATTGAAGCTGGTATCGACTACTTCAATCGTCCCGCCGGAGAGGGAAGCATCCTTTTGAAGCTCAAAAACCTGGAAATTACCTTTAATTATTAATGTTATCGTCGGATCAATTTCTAGATGGACATTTTGCTTAATGACAATGGGGGAGGAGAGGATATATTGTTTCTTCCCTGTAATGACAACTTTAGAGTAGTTATTATCTACACAATAATCAATCGCTGCTTGAATGGCTGGTGAATTATCCCCTAGATTCGGATCGGCGCCAAAACAATCTATATTAGCGACATTCCTGTTCTGGCAATCCTCAGGGAGGTTGTGTGGGTCTGCCATATATAACGCTCCTTTTATGGTGATGTTATATAGCATATGCTTGTCCAAAAAGTATGTATAGGTATAAAAAACAAAAAACAAACGAGGTCATCGTTTGTTTTTTGTTCATTGATAGGTTTTCATTGTAGAATGAATCATATTCGAGAGGGAGAAGGATTCTTCTACTTTTTGTCTCGCTTTACTTCCCAAGCGTTGTCTTAAATCTACACTATCTTGAAGCGCTTTTATTTGTTTGGCAAATTCCTGTTCTGAATGCTGTGAAATGAGAATCCCGGTTTCATGGTCCACAACCGCCTCTTTAATGCCGCCTACATCGACTGACATAATTGGTGTTCCGGCTGCCATTGCTTCCAGGACGACCATCGGAAAAACTTCTCTAAGTGATGTTAAAAGAAGTACGTCCATATTGCATATAAATTCATATGGATTAGAGGAATTGCCTTGGAGCATCACTTTATGGCTTAGCTTTAAGTCTTTAATCATTTTTTCTACAGAATCCCGCTCCGGTCCATCACCAGCAATATAAAACATCACATTAGGTACATCCTTTAATTCATTAACGATTTTTAAGAAAAGTTCATGATTTTTCTCCTTTGATAAGCGGGCTAAGATTCCCACATTGAAGGTTTCTTTAGGCTGTAATTGTTTAAAAGAAAAGTGCTCCACATCTACGCCATTGTAAATCGTCCGAATAAGCTCCTTCCTAACACCAAGCTGAAGTAAGTTATCCCGTTCAAAATTACTAATAGCGATAATTTCTTCCACATGCTGATTCAGCACTCTTTTAAATAGAAAGGGCATCTTTTTTTCTAGGATGGTTACATTATGCTTGGTATACACCAGCTTGATATTTCTTCTTGTCAGTTTCTTGATGGCGATCGAGTATAGCAGCATTCGTAAACTATTGGCATGAATGACATTGATGTGTTTTAAGCTGACTTCTTTAGTCAGTATTTTAAGGTTGGCAAGGTGATTCTTTAAGCTTAAAGGAATGAATTGTTGTTTGTTATGAATTTGCTTGTACAATTCCCCCGTCGCAGCAGCAGAGTAAAACGTCATGTTTTCATCCTGGAGATGGTTTTCCAATTTGCAAAAATACATCTCAGCTCCGCCTGTTATGAGTTTATCTGTAAGTAGCAGGACATTGTTCATATACCTTATTTCCCTCCATTTAGTAAAGAGGCAGGCTGTGAACCTCTGTTTTTGTTGTATGCGTTATAGGCGTATTTGCTAAAATAGAAGTTAGCTTTTACAAAGCTTAATTTTTCCTGGCTTCGTAACAGCTTCCAATATCGGTAAGCAGCCTTAAATTTATTTCTTGAAGTAGAGTTACTTACAATCCGATATTTGGATAAAACTTTCGGTAAGCCATGTGCTTTATATCCTTGTCGTAACAGTAACAGCCATAATGCAGTATCCTCAGGCTGAATATCGGGCATTTCGATATGCTTGAATTGCAGCCTATCCAGCATCACGGTTAAACAGCCAATTGTTGTATTTCCAATCAGATGCTTATAATCCACTTCTTTAGGTGCCTTTACTTCAACTTCAAGAGACTTACCTTCTTCATCTATTAAAGAATAGGAGGTGAAAGAGAAAGCGAGATTTCCCTTTTGCATAAATGCGACTTGTTCTTCCAATTTAGTTGGGAGCCATAAATCATCACTATCAAGAAACGCGATATATTTTCCGTTGGCTTCTTTAATGGCTATATTTCTTGCGCGGGCAGCTCCGACATTCTTGGATAAGGGAATAAGTCTGATCCGTGAATCGTGCTCTGCAAAGGTTTTAATGATAGAAACAGAACCATCCTTTGATTGATCATCTACAATGATCATCTCCCAGTTAAAATAGGTTTGATCCTGGACAGTTTTTATCGTTTCAGGGATAAAAGACGAGCAGTTATAAGAAGGAGTTATCACGGAAACTAAAGGTCTATCATCCTTTTTGCTGTAGGTCATTACATTCCACCTCTTTTTTCTCATATACCGAAATATATTTTAAAGTTAGTGCTAAAAAGGAAAAAAATGCTTCATTAATCATGAGTGAAAGGGACATCATCTGTATTAAGAAAGCAAAAAGAGTAAGAACAATGAACGGTTTTTCTTTATGTAATTTAGTCTTGAATAAGGTGAGTATAAGCATCAATAAAAAGGAAAGGTAAAAAAGAAAACCAATGATTCCAGACTCTACTAAAACCTCGAGATACGTATTGTGAACATATAGTTTTTCATTATGCTCAAAAGCGTAATAATCGGAAAAATTAAAAGCGCCAATGCCAAAAAGGGGATTTGACACAAAGTAGTTGATCGCCTGCCCCCATAATTCAAACCTTCCGCTTCCCCCATCTGTTGAAAAGTCAGAAATGCGGCTCGTGACGATTTCATTGAGATCTATATTGATAAGAGATCCAGCAACATATATTACCCCTAAAAATAATAAGGAAACAGCTAACATTTTGATTTTTTTTGAGAAATTAGCTAACAGCATGTACAAAAAGACCACCAATACAAGCGCTAAAACACCGCCTCTAGAAAATGTAAGGAGGGAGGTAATCATACATAGGAGGAACCCGATTGAATGCTTGAATCCCTTTAAATTGGTTAAATAATAGGAAAAAAAGATTGTGTTAAAAAAAATGAAGATGTTGGGGTCATCCAGCAAACCGATTAATCTTGGATAATCCCGGTCCAATAATAATCCATATGATGTAATCTCAACACCAGTTGGAAATCTTCCTGTCACCTGTATTCCAATGAAGTATAATAATAGGCTAATGACGTTAAAGATGATTCCGACATTTGCAATCGATTTCTCAATCGCACTTAACGAAGTTAGCTCCAATACATATCTCATGATGAAATAACAGCCAAGTACGAGTATCACTCCTAGAATGACCCGTATGCTCGATTCAGGATACTGAGAAAAAGCGCCGCTCAGACAATAGGTGAAATAAAATAAGAGCAAAAGGATTTCATAATGATAAAGGGTATGGAAATAAAAATCCCGAAAATGAATGCAAAAGAAAATGGCAAGAAAAATCATGTAAATTTTTAAAGAAAAACCAATGGAGATATTATATTTACTGAGCGTAATAAAAAATAACAAGAGAAAGACTGACCAGATAGAGGTGTTTTTATTAATTAGCAATCTTTCCATTCTCTTTTTGTCTCCCATCTTGTAAATGTTCGGTAGCAGTTTTCTTTTTAATGAAGCCAACGATTAATTGTTTGATGTTCTTATCGAGCAGCAAAATTAGAGCAGTGACAAAAATGATGGTAGAAATCATGGCTATAAAAGGATACTTGGATAATAAGTTGTGAATTAGGATGAAACTAATGGAAAAGAAGATACCATACGGCAGGACGACCTTGAAAATTGCCGTTCTTTTTTCTGGGTTGGCAGCGACATATCCAATGAATGAGACAATTTCCATGGTAAGGACGGCAAAAGCTGAGCCAGCCACTGCATAGTTAACGCTCATGAAATAGAAGGAAACCAAACCAACGGTGATGGTTATAAACTGGACAATTGTACGCCGGTTCTGTAATCCCCTTGTTGTGAGACCGTCAGCAATGGCAATGTTAAAGCCTTGCAGAACGATTATAAAAGCCAATATTTTTAAAGGCTGAACCGCAGATCCCCACTCGGGTCCAAATAAGATGGTGACGAGATAAGTGGCCAAGTAGAATAAGGTTATAGTCATGCACATGCCGATATAGGCCATGATTTTCATTTGCAGGATATTCAATCTTGTGTGTTCTGCAAGCTCCCCTTGGTTGTATCGCTTAAATAAAAGCGGAAAAAAAGCACCTGCGATGACCCCTGGTATTTGGTATAAAGCAGAAGGAATCCGATAGGCTACTGCAAAGAGGCCGACAAGCGCTAAAGGCAGTGTTTTTTCCAGCACCAATGGACCCAATTGTGGGGTTAGCATAATAAATAACCCACTGATTAAAAACGGACTGAGATTCATTAATAATTGTTTTTCAAAAGGAGATTTCCATTTTATTTCCGCTTTTTTCAGCAGTAAATAAAGGCTGTAAAATCCACCGGCTAAATACGAGAAACCATATAAAAAGGCTGCTAGATGAACATCCACTTTTAAGCCCATACTCACCGTGGTTGAAAGTATCAACGCAAAAGAAGAGAAGATTTTTATCGACGCGATGAATTGCATCCTTTCAGTTAATTGAAAATAGGTTATCCCTATACTTTGCATCGCCAGGCCAATGACCATTGGAATCATTAAGCTATAGATCATATAAAGAATTTTTTGTTCTTGATAAAGAATATGAATGCCGGCAAAAAAAACAAAAAAGGTCAAAAGGGAGCAAACAATCCGAATCTTAATATAGGAAGAAAATGTTCTTCCTAGGTTTTCCTTTTTTGATCCTTCCCTTAAAAAAGTATTACTTGTACCGAGATCTGTAAAAAAGTTCATGACCATGGCGAGAGCCAATGCCACACTGAAAATTCCATAGTTCTTTGAGTTAAAATAATTAGCTAATAAAATGAGAGTCGCCGCATTAAGAACATTGGATAGAATGGTACTGTAAAATAAATGGACAATATTTTTTAAAATAGAGTTCTTCTTAGTATTCACTTTATTCGCTCCCGATTTTATGACGATAAAGTCGTTGGCTTGAGTAGAGGTGCAGGTGAATGAATTGTCTTGCTGGTTAAAGAAGGCTGATTTTGGTTTAAATAATATTCATATGTGCTCGTAAGACCCTGTTCAAGTGAATAGGCGGGATGCCAAGCCAATTTTTGGAGTGTCGTTTTATTACAGAGTATGCTTTCTTTGATATCCCCATTTTTCGCTAGCTGATAAATAGGAGATAAATCATTACTGCCAAAGGATTGAATAATCGAGAATAATTGATTGATGCTTGTACTGGTGGTTGATGAGACATTGAAGGTGCCGCTTTCTTCATATTCCAACGCTTTCAGATTGGCATCGGCTACATCCTTTACATAGATGAAATCCCTTGTTTGAGTACCGTCTCCATAAATGACGGGCCGCTCATTTTTTATGACAAGATTAGTGAAAATCGATATAACACCGCCTTCGCCGCTAGCTGTCTGTCTTGGTCCATAGACATTGCTGTATCGAAGATTCACATAATTTAAATCGTATAATTCTTTAGCAAGCTTCAGATAATCCTCTGCCGTTTTTTTTGATGCACCATAAGGTGATAATGGAGAGGTAAGATGTGATAATGTGATTGGCATGACATCAGCATCTCCATATACAGCTGCTGAAGAGGCAAACACGATCTTTTTAACGGCATACTTGTGAGAGAGTTTAGCGATGTTTATCGTTCCCATGATATTGATTCGTGCATCATTCGTAATATCCGAAATGGATTGTTGTACACTTACTTGTGCAGCTTGATGAATGACATAGTCAGGCCTAAATGTCTCCATCGCATTTTCAAGCAGGACCTCATCTTCAACATTTCCAAAGAAGGGAGTGACTTTGGCCTGGACATTTCCGATAGATCCGGTGGAGAGGTTATCATATATAGCCACTTCATAATTATTACGGATTAATGTATCAACTATATGAGAACCAATAAATCCAAAGCCCCCAGTTACTAGTACTTTTTTCATTTTTCACTACCCCTTTTTTTAGGTTATCTAGCTCCATTACCAGTAAAGACTATGGTCAATGTTCGGAACAAAATCTTGATTTCCATAGCAAATGAGCGGTGTTGAATATAATATAGGTCGTAATGCAGCTTTTCTTTTGGTGATAAATCATACCCCCCATTTACTTGTGCCCATCCAGTAATTCCAGGTTTTACATATAAACGGTTTTTAAAGCCAGGCAAAAACTTTTCAAATTCTTTATAGAAAAATTCTCTTTCAGGTCTTGGCCCGATGAGTGACATATCTCCTTTTAAAACATTAATAAGCTGAGGGATTTCATCAATCCGTGTTTTTCGTATAAAGGCTCCTATTCTAGTAACCCTGGAATCATTTGCACTTGCCCACTTCGGACCATTTTTTTCGGCATCGATGCCCATGGAACGCAGCTTGATCATATTGAAAGGCTTCCCATCAAGGCCTAGTCTTTGCTGATAAAAAAAAGGGGAGCCAGTTGAATCAATAGGGATTAGAATGCAGAATAAAAGTAAAATAGGTGCTGTAAGTATCAGCATAAAAAACGAGATGATTATATCCATAACGCGCTTTATATTAAAACTAGATGATGTCGATAGTGGTTTTATCAGGATTTCTTCCTGCCTATCGACTCTGACTTTCGAATCCACTGGTTATCCTCCCTGAATTAAGAAATGATCATTGATCCTGAAATTTCAAGATTTGCCCGTTCAAATTGCATTTTCACACCGGCAATTTTCTCTAACTTATCTCTGCCTTCTTGTATCGCTAATATTATGCCATCACAATATTTAGCAACGATATTTGCATCAGGTTTATTTAAACTGTCTGATGTATGGAATAAAATGATGTCAAAATCCTTCTTCCACTCTTCAATCAGAGTCGGAAGGGTCTCTAATGTTAATAATGTTGCTGGTTCATAAATGGCTTCGCTTGTAGGGATACAGAATAGATGACCCTTAATATGTATAGCATGTTCGTTAATGGGCGTCTCATTTAAAAGCAAGTTGGTCAAACCGAATGAATTATCAATATTAAACACTTGATGCAGCGAAGGCTGGCGCAGATTAGCATCCACTACAAGCACCCGTTTACGTTGCTCAGAAAAGGCAAGTGCTAAGTACGCGGTAGCATTTGAAATATTCTGTGATTGTGAAAGAGAGGTAATCATCAATATAGAATCGCCTTTTTGAAGATGCGACTCGATATTGGTACAAATAGAATAAAATTGCTCTTTATTGATTTCATTTAGGTAAAAGGATTGTTTCCTTGTGAATTTAATACTCACTATATTCACCTCGTTTTGTGGAAGGTAAGGTTTTATAAGTTGTTTTACGTTTTTTGTTTATCCTTTTGGTGTTTAAATCAAGCCTCCCTAATAATGGAATTCCAAGGAGCTCAAGCTCCCTATCGGAGTAGGTAGAATCATCAAAGTGTTCTCTAAGAAGTGCTAAACCTATTCCAGCGAAAAAGCCTATTACGATTGAAATAGCTATGATGAATTTCGGTTTTGGGAAAAGAAGTTCTGCTTGTTCCATTTTATTATCATTGAGAATACTAATCTGTTTAACGTTTGTAATGTCTTTAAAATTAGATATCGAATGCCTCGCGACAGTCTGGGCAATGTCCTTAGCGGATTCAGGATTCGAATCCTTGACGGTTATCGTGATGATTTGGGAATTATCTCTATTTGTAATGGAAACTTGCTTAAGTAAGTCATAGCTTGAAGCCTTAAGTTTCAATTCCTCTTTAACTCCTATCATGATTTGCGGACTTTTAATGATGTCCATATACGAAAGGGCAAGCTGTCTGTTCTCTTGAACCTTGTTTATCGAGGCTTCCTTTTCATCCATGCTTAATGATCCTGCCAGAACTTGAGTGGAATACTGATAGGTTGGTTTCATAAGGTACATGGACGAAAAAATAATGAAACCAGTAATACAAAGGGTAGATAGAATAATGATAAATATTCGCTTTTTTAAGATTCGTATAAAATCTTTAATTTTTACTTTTTCATTCATCGATTTCACCACTTTTTTAGAGATAGTAAGAATACGTTCACAACTTGCAAAGAATATTTATATAATAGTTGGAATTATCCTATTTTACGTTTTAAAGCTATCGAATCTCTGGATATTACTTTTTCTTGTTTGTTTCTTGTGAAATACGTTCCGAGCCTCATGCATGGTTTTTCCACGAGTAGATAGGACGCTGAAGAGAGTAAAAAAGATAAGAAAAATGAAAAGATCAATATTAAAACGGTAGGCAGCTTGTTATAGAAAAGGTACATCAATGAGAATAAGGATATAAGATGGTACAAATACAAGCTATAGGAAATTTTCCCAAGAAGAGTTAGCATTCTAGACCTCAAAATCTTTGAAACTTTCTGGGATGACACGCTCATGAAAATAAAAATGCAAACACCGCACGAGACTACATAATCCCTGAAAATATAATTGTTTAAAAAATCCACTTCACCAATGATGCCTTCGTACATAAAACAGATAATTGCACCCAACAACAATGCGATTTTTACAGGTTTTTTCATTTTCAAGGTATAGGAAAAAAGCCCATGTCGATATTTCGCTATTATTGCTCCCATTAAAAAAAGAGTACAGTAGTGGAAACTTAGAAGAATGCTGGTTATATCGCCACCAGAACCAAACAAAAACAATAAAATAGTCGACGAAAACATTAAAACAAAAAGCCATAATAAAGAGTCTTTAAGCTTTTTTCGTATAAATAAAAAAATCAGTAAAGGAAATATAATTGAAATTCTCATTTCGTGTACAAGAGACCATATAACATTGTTATAGGCGTCTGTATTGTACTGCCCTATAAACAAAAGATGTTCTATTAATAAGAAAGGAGTATCTGGGCCTGTCCAAGATTTATTAAACCAGTCTGTGATAAAGGGCAAATCAATTTGGCTTAAAAACATTTTAGCCAATATAGCCATGCTTATTGCTACTAAATATGGTAAATAAATTCGAAACACTCGTTTTATTAAGTATGTAGAATAGTGGAATTTAGCACTATTAACTGATAAATACAAAACAAAACCACTCAATACAAAGAATAGAATGACAGACTCATTTCCACTGCTGAAAAAAAGGCGTAAAGGAGTTTCCTTGAATAAATAAATTATGTAGGAGCTGTTTGAACCATACTGATAATTAGCATATGAAGGGTATACCATCAAATAATGCCCAATTAACACAATGAGAGCGGCTAAACCCCTTAATGAGTCGAATTCCTCATATCTAGTCATATCCTCCTCCATAAGAACCGTTTTTTTTATAATATAGCACTTGTTCTTAATAAAGTATAGTTAGTTCTTTAAAACAGACAAGAAAAGACAGAAAAATACAAAATTAACCATCATATCCTAATTTTTAGGCTCAATTATGAAATGTTTAATGGGCGAATAAAAACTTTTGTCAATTAATAAAAAGGAGCATAGTTGAAAGTCGGAACACAAATGCCTTAATAATTTCAAGACTTTGGCCAATGGATAAATCCTGTTCCCACTACCATAAATTTAATGTAAGATATGGAAGTTTGGGGATTGGTTAGCAAGTTGTGGATTAGACATACAGGTGATGTTTATTATTCCTGTAAGAGGGAAATAAACTACTAAATATGCAAATAGAATAAACTAAGAAACCAATTGACATAATAATGTAAAGATGGTAATTTCAATTTAACTATTCGTTATAAAGAACATTTTGTTTGTTATGTTAATTCTATCGAAGAATAAAAATAAAGTAACAAAAAATGTAAAATAATAGATGTTGCTATTTAATATATACCTGTCACTTTTAAAAGAAAAAGCTCAATTAATAATTTATAGAAGAAAGGATGATCTTTAATGCCTTTATACCAAATGAGAGAAATATGGACACCTTTAAAATTAGTTGGAGTTAAGTTTTTTAAAACAGAAGAAGGAAGTATTTTTATGAAAGTTTTTAATAAACGGCGAAGAAAGTTAACGTAATGCTTTGTTTAATATTAATCCCTATTCAGCTTGTTGTGATTGATAAAAATTCCTATTTATCTAGTTGTTATTTGAAGAATATTGTAGAATGATGGCGGAAATTAACGAAAAGTATTTTAATTAATGGTCAGGATTTTAAGTATAATTAACATGAATATAGTATTTAATACTTAGTGAAAAAATTCATGGGTTATTACGATTTCTTAAAAAGAAAGAATGAAAAATTAACTCCATGAACCAAAATAGGAAGATCATAATGTGAAATATTCTTGAGAAAGGCAAACCTATTGAAAAGTAGGGACGCAAAATTACAGGTCTAAGGCTACATGCTAAGACGGCTGTGTTACCACAAGCTGGGTGGGGTTTATCATGGAAGCTAACAATGAACGGGAAGAATGGGTTTATTTAATGTTAGAGGCTAAAAATCTAGGATTATCTATTGAAGATGTGCGGGAGTTCATCAAGGGAAAATAAACTGGAAAAAGCAAATCAGGATAAAAATTACGTTAGGGAAGGCTGTTATACAGTCTTCTTTTTTTATTTTCATTAACGTAAAAGGTATCCAGAATAAAGAACATGGCGATAATAATAAAAAAATGCAACCTTATTGAGGGGGATTTTTATTATGGATGTACCTATTGCCTTTTTGAAGGGATTAATGTGGGGAACTGTATTTAGTGTACCGTTATGGTTGGCATTTTTAGGTTGGATAAAAATAATAATGAATGTCATAAAGTAAGTGCTTAATTAAACTGATGCCTAGGCAGGATTTAACATGATAATCATAGAATTTAGTTATTGTACATAATGCGTTAGTCTTAACCTTCTACACATTTAAGAAATATCGCCTATTAAAAAAGTAGTTAATAATACCTAAATATTTTTGGTTATATGCCGATATTACATTATAGAGATCAAGCAAAGGGACTTCGCAAAAGGCGATGTCAGATAGCTGCCATCAAGATATAAGGAGACTATTTGATGACAAAAAACAAATTCATTACGTTCGAGGAAGTTTATGAAAAGAAACAGAGAAGCAAGAAAATTTTTATTGGGACTTATATTACAATTATTTTAGTTTTGATATCATTAATGACTTATTTAATGGGACAAGCATAATTTGTGTTATCGAAGGGGCTGAGGAATCGGTCCTTTTTTGTTTTTATACACAAACTATCTACCTATAACTTACTAGTATTCATTCCTAAGGAAAATTTCAGAAATGTTAAAATTGGGTAAATTTTTGGTTTTTAAACTAGTTTCTGCTTGCTAATTCCCGCTTTATATGTGAATATCAAATACATGAGCTATATTCCTTATTTTTGAAAAAAATATTAGGACAACAGTATGAAATGGTGGCTCAATTATATATTGGAGTGGAAATTTCGCATGGATTTTTATGATATTTTAAAAGACACTTTTGCCAAGGGTGAGTCTGGACAAGTTGTTACTGTAAATGAACTTGTGGAGGAGATTAAGGAGAAATTAAGCGGGATCATTGAACAACCTGATAGTATATGATTCTTGGATACTTCGCTCTTTTTTTCTCATTTAATGGGCGATTGTCATTTTCTTTTCTTGTATCGATGGAGGAGGCGTCAATGAATCTAAGAAATCATTTTTGATACATATACTTAAGAAGCATGTTTAATAACATGCTTCTTTTTTATCGTTTTCCCATATATATATATATGAATGATAACCTGTGAGGGTGATGAGGGTGAGGAGAATCAGTAAGATTCCAATAGGAGTATTGACGGCTATTCTCGTGGTTTTAGCTGTAGGAGCCTGTATCATTTCTCTTTTTCCCAGCGGATCAAAAAGCGTGGTTGAAGATTTCTATGAGTATGAAAGTGAAGCGGAGTTCGGGAAATCCTGGGATTTGTTAAGTTCTGAAATGAAGCAGCGGTTTCCGAATCGGGCAGATTATGTGCAAAATCGGTCACATGTATTTTTACAGCATATGGATGTGGAGTCCTTTCAGTATGATGTAGGCCATTCTAAGAAAGTGAAGAACTGGAAGTTGGATAAGAGTGGAAGGCTGCATAAAACGGCCTATGAAATTCCAGTTACACAGGTCTTCAATTCTCGCTTTGGAATGTTTACTTTGAAACAAAATTGCTATGTCGTCAAAGAAAAGGGCGAATGGCGTATATTATGGGATTATCGGTTTAAATAGATTCCTCTCCTTTTTCAGGCTCAAGTTCGTTTTATTGAAAAGGGAGAGGCGCTGCTCTCATATAATGCCGAATAGATTTAATTCTCATGAAACATATTTCATTCTTGAACGGTCACTGATGGCTTTCAGAATAAACATTTTGTCCTGTTTGCTTAGCATAGCCCAGCTGCCTGCTTTGATTTTCATTTAAATCCACTCCTTTTTTTAGGATCATTTATTATAGTTGATGAATGGTGGTTGATGGAATTCCGGGTCCAAAGAATAATTGTGTCAAGTGATGAAAGGGGCAAGGGGAAGATGGAATTGTCAGCTCATATTAGATTATACCGTCTTTTCATGCCTAATAAACAACAAAAATTCCAACAAATCTCTACATTTGGTGTTCGTTTTTTGTCAGAATATTGGACGGAAAAAATGAAAAAGCTGTCAGGATGCGGGTCCGGACAGCTCTTTCATTTTTTCTTATTTAATGGATAATTGTTCTTTTAATTCGGATTGAACCTTTTCTTTTTCTTCATCCGACACAATATAATAGTAGATTCCGTCGATTTTCGTTCCATTGCCATTTATGGACGACTGGGTAATGCTTTTGCTTGCATCCCTGTAGTTCTTTTGGATGTCCATCATGTCATCAAACGTCAAATTAGTCTGGATATTATTACCGAGTGCAGCGAAGACTTCATCGTATTTCGTCAGGGAGGAAAGGCTTGCGCCTTCCTTGATGACTGCTTCGATGATGGAACGTTGTCTGGATTGACGGCCAAAATCACCACTTGGATCATCATGTCTCATTCTTGAATAGGCAAGAGCTTCTTTACCGTTAAGGGTATGCGTACCTTTTGCAAAATGAATGCCATCGGATGTAAAGTCCAAATCGTTTTGAACGGTCACGCCGCCGACTGCGTCAACGATATCCTTAAAGCCTTCCATATTGATCTTCATATAATAGTCGATTGGAATATCCAGGAAGTTCTCAACGGTGTCCATGGACATTTTTGCGCCGCCGAAGGCAAATGCATGGTTGATTTTATCCTGTGTCCCATGACCGACGATCTCGGTCCGTGTATCACGCGGAATGCTTAGCATTTTGACCGATTTCTTTTGTGGATTGACTGTTAAGACAATCATTGTATCTGAACGGCCTTTGTCGCCATCACGTTCATCGACACCAAGCATGAGCATCGAGAATGGCTCTTGATCTGACAGTGCAAGGTCTTTCGTTCGTTTATCCGTGGTACGGTCTATTGGTGTATGCATCGTGTCAACGGTTTTAGTCAGTGAATTCCATACGGAGTAGGCAAAGGCTCCCCCAGCTAGTATAAAAAGTAGGACAATTATCCCGACTACCTTCAGCCACGTCCGTTTCTTTTTCTTCTTTTTTTCATGTCTCATATTTTACTTCCTTCCTCATTTTGTAACCACTTCATCTATTATATTTAATTTCATAATAAATGAATAGTATATTTTACTATTTTATAATACCTTTTACATATTTTGGTGTGCTGATTACTAGTAACTAGAACAAATCTGAGGGGGTAGGAAGTTAGATTCATTAAAAGATTAATATAATGACTGATTGGGAAAACTACATTTTTTTCGTTGATGGTTGTGTAATTTGGCCTAGTGTTTGTTTTTTGTTTACATCCGGATATTTAGAGGTTGCAAGTCTTTTTAGGTGATTTTTAAATGTTTGAATTATGAAGGGAGATGCAATTGTGGATGTACAATCCCCAGTCTGCAGCGATGTTGCTTGGAAGTAAAATATTGTGACGGCGGTAAGTTTTGTCATTACCATGTTTATGTGTGTTTATGGGGAGTGTTTCAACTCGAAAGGATTCAACGACTGTTTGGGTCACTTCAGTTTATAAGGATGAAGTCATTCTGATTAAGGATGGCGAGATCATCTCTAAGGAAAGTGTCGAGGGTCTTCGAGAATCTAGTGGGAAATCAGTGATCGGTTGGCTAAAGGGACATCATAGCTAATATGAAGGAATAATAAAGTAGCTTCGGAAAAGAGTCCGTGGTTACTTTTTTTGTTTGGAATGAGAAAAACTATGAATCTAATGAATTGGACCAGTCAAAATGGATGGAGAGTGTTCCTTCAAAATGGGTGATAAGCAAAGTCCCTCCAAGAAAGAAGGCGCATATATATGCAATACGATATCCTTAAAGAATAAATAAGTCTTGGAGGCTAAGCACAAATGGAATTTTCAACTGAAAGTTCATCATACGAAAGTGATTCGGCGGAAAGCTCATCATACGAAAGTGATTCAACGGAAAGTTCATCATACGAAAGTGATTCAACG
This sequence comes from Peribacillus sp. FW305-BF15, assembly GCF_058783805.1. Lineage (NCBI taxonomy): Bacteria > Bacillati > Bacillota > Bacilli > Caryophanales > Bacillaceae > Peribacillus > Peribacillus sp. FW305-BF15. The sequence goes on from NZ_JBYSYV010000007.1 coordinate 95,630, forward strand.
GAAAGTTCATCATACGAATGTGATTCAACGGAAAGTTCATCATACGAAAGTGATTCAACGGAAAGTTCATCATACGAATGTGATTCAGCGGAAAGCTCATCATACGAGAGTGATTCAACGGAAAGCTCATCGTACGAGAGTGTGCTCATCAGACGAGGGTGATTTAACGGAAAGCCAATCAGATGATGAAAGTAGTTCAACTGAAAGCTAATCAGATTTAACAACTAGTTAAATTAGAACGGAGATTTACTTAAAAATGGGTGATAAGCAAAGTCCCTATTAGAAAGTAGGAACATATATATGCAGTACGGATATCCCTAGAGGATAAATAAATTTTGGAGGTTAAAGAATAAATGGAATATACAACGGAAAGTGCATCGTACGAAAGTGATTCACCGGAAAGTTCCTCGTACGAAAGTGATTCAACGGAAAGCTCATCGTACGAAAGTGATTCACCGGAAAGTTCATCAGATGAAAGCAGCTCAACGGAAAGCTCATCAGATGAAAGCAGTTCAACGGAAAGCTCATCAGATGAAAGCAGTTCAACGGAAAGTTCATCAGATGAAAGCAGTTCAAATGAAATCCTTTCCGAGGCTGCAGAAGAAGAAACTGAAAATTCAGCTGAGGGTGAGGAAAATGGCACTCCTCGTCGTGTGAATGTATTTAAGAAAATGTGGCTGGAAAATATGATTAAAGCATCGAAGGGTATCTATAAAGACGAAGATTGACCATACAGGTACAGCAACCAAAGAGTTGTTGTGCCTTCTTTTGTAAAGGCTCTTTTCGTAAAGATTGTTGTTTTTAAAACGAAACTATTTAAGGTTGATTGGAGCGGAAGTGCGAGACTCCTGCGGGAGCAGCGGGACAGGTGAGACCCCACAGGCGTTTACGCCGAGGAGGCTCACCGCCCGCCCCGCGGAAAGCGAGCATCTGGAGGGGAAATCAACCACAACTCACCACCTGGTAAATAGCAACAAAGTATGTTAAAACAGCCTTTGTAAAAGGACATGCCGCTAGACTCATAATTGACGCTAGGATTGTAATCCATTTACTAGATACGAGCAAAATTGGCCAAGCAAGGCAATTCAAAGGGAATTTAGCTTAAGCGATCTCTTAAGAAAGGACCTAGACGGGGCATTTGGCTGACAATTGTACATATTGCCTATGGATGAGTAAAACACAATGGTTTACTGGTGGTTTTTTGCGGGATAATGGTCAATATATTGAACTGGAACTCTTTGGAAAATACGTGCAGTTGGGATATTAATTGAAATAAGTTTAAATGGAATGTGGCTGTACACTTTTCTGTTTACAAACCAAAAAACTGGTCCGTGATTTAGTTTGCGTCCGTTAGATTAGTGGGATGATCAGTGCGATGAAAGATTTCATCATTGAGATGATGAATGAACAATGGGGAGGCAGTTTTGTCAACATAGGCATGTTGAAAGTTTTCAATAAAAAAACTCCGGATTTGAAGTGATCCGGAGTTATTTCTTTTTCTCGATATTTTCATAGACCGAGGCAAGTGCTTGTTCAAATTTCCCGCTTTTTTTCGGTTTGTAATATTTTTTGCTGCGAAGTTTGTCCGGTAAGTATTGCTGTTTCACCCAGCCATTCTCGTAGTCATGCGGATAAAGGTAGTCGATGCCGCGGCCGAGTTCTGTGGCCCCTTTGTAATGGGCATCCTTAAGATGATCTGGTACATCGCCGCTATGGCCGCTGCGAATGTCTGATAGAGCTGCATCGATTGCGACAATGGCCGTGTTCGATTTAGGTGATAGGCATAACTCGATCACTGAGTTGGCAAGTGGGATCCGGGCTTCAGGAAAACCGAGTCGTTCAGCGGCTTCGACTGCAGCGAGGGCCCTGGGGCCAGCCTGGGGATTGGCAAGAGCTATGTCTTCGTAAGCGATGACTACCAAACGGCGGGCGATGCTGACAAGATCGCCGGCTTCGACTAAGCGACCCAAATAATGAAGGGCGGCATTCACATCACTGCCGCGAATTGATTTTTGGAAAGCTGACAGGACATCATAATGGGCATCTCCATCCTTGTCATGCGAGAAGCTTTTTTTCTGCATGCATTCCTCGGCAATTTGCAGATCTATATGAATGGTTCCGGACTCATCGGGTTCTGTGGAAATGACGGCGAGCTCAAGTGCGTTAAGGGCACTGCGGACATCTCCATTCGAAGCAGTCGCGAAATGGGTAAGGGCATCATAGCTGACCTCGGTTTCATATGCACCAAGTCCCCGCTCTTCATCATGAAGTGCCCGTTCCAGCGCTTTGGTTATATCATCGGTTACCAAAGATTTGAGCTCGAAAATCTGGCACCGGCTTCTGATGGCCGGATTGATGGCATGATAGGGATTGCTGGTCGTTGCACCGATCAGGGTGATCATCCCGTTTTCAAGATAAGGCAATAGGAAATCCTGCTTCGCCTTATCGAGCCGATGAACCTCATCAAGCAGCAGAATCACTTTACCGGACATTTTAGCTTCGGCTGCCACGATTTCCATATCCTTTTTATTATTGGTCACTGCGTTCAGCGTCCGGAACGCAAATTTCGTGCTTCCGGCAATCGCACTTGCGATCGATGTCTTGCCAATTCCCGGGGGACCATACAGGATCATGGAAGAAAGCTGCTTGGCTTTGACCATCCTTGCGATAATTTTTCCTTCACCGACCAGATGCTCCTGCCCGATGATCTCATCAATCGATCGAGGCCGCATCCGGAAAGCAAGCGGTTTAATATTCATTGCGCACCTCTCCTTTTTATATAAGGTATCACAACTGATGGGGGAAATGCGCTGATTATGCTATAAAAAGAGGGTGATTTCCCATTATGGTGGTCTCTTTGGGGATTGAATGTGTGCTGTAGGGTTATCAATCGATCTAGCCTCACGAGCGAATAATTCGATCATCCCCTCGAACGGTTTACATTTCATTCTTTATTTCCACTTATCCTACCTCTCCAATTAGGATAATTTGACAAAGGAAGGGCGGGTGAATGCATTTCCGGCGGGAATATGCTATAATTTCAAAAGAATTTAGAAACGGATAAATAATTTGAGGTGTATATGTATGAAGATATCTACTAAAGGCCGTTATGGTTTGACGATCATGATCGAGCTTGCTAAACATTATGGAGAAGGCCCGAAGAGTTTGAAATCGATTGCCCAGACGCATAATTTGTCGGAGCATTATTTGGAGCAGTTGATTGCGCCGCTTCGTAATGCGGGGTTGGTGAAGAGTGTCCGCGGTGCATATGGCGGGTATGTCCTGTCCAAAGATCCTCAGGAGATTACTTCAGGTGATGTCATTCGTGTATTGGAAGGGCCGATTACGCCTGTTGAGGGAATCGAGGATGAAGAGCCAGTGAAGCGTCAGCTTTGGATCAGGATTCGCGATGCCGTGAAGGATGTATTGGATAATACGACGCTTATGGATTTGGCGAGCTACAAGGATACGGGTGAAATCGATTCTTATATGTACTATATTTAATTGATCAGCAATGCGCCTATTTATGTAGGCGCTTGCGTTTTTTAATGGAGGCGACAAAAAAGTGGACAGAATATATTTAGATCATGCTGCGACTTCACCGATGCATCCGAATGTAATCGATACGATGATGAGGGTCATGAGCAATGCTTTCGGAAATCCGTCGAGCATTCATGCTTTCGGACGGGAGGCGCGCCATGTTTTGGATGAGGCGCGTTCGAGTATTGCAGCGAGCATCGGTGCCGGGCGGAATGAAATCATTTTCATGAGCGGCGGAACCGAGGCTGACAATACGGCGATCATTGGTGTTGCGAATGCTTATAAAGAACAAGGGAAGCACATCATTACGACGGAGATTGAGCATCATGCGGTCTTGCATACTTGCCAATACCTTGAGAAGTCTGGCTTTGAGGTCACATATTTACCTGTGAATGAGGCGGGGCTTATTTCAATTGCCGATTTAAAGGCGGCATTGAGGGACGACACGATTTTGGTTTCGGTCATGTTCGGCAATAATGAGGTGGGTACGATCCAGCCGATTGCTGAAATAGGGCAGGTGCTCAAGGGTCACCAAGCCATTTTCCATACGGATGCGGTCCAGGCATATGGTTTGATCTCTATCGACGTTCGTGAGCTGGGTGTGGATTTGCTGAGTGTATCCGCGCATAAAATCAACGGTCCCAAGGGAATTGGCTTTCTTTACATTCGTGAAGGGTTGAAGCTGAATCCGCATTTATATGGCGGGGAGCAAGAACGCAAGCGCCGTGCTGGTACGGAGAGTGTGCCGGCAATTGCCGGTTTTTCAGAAGCTGTTTCAATTGCACAGAGCACGATGGAAAAGAAAAAGGAGCAATACAAGCGATTCAAAGACGTATTGCTTGCCGTCTTTGATGAGGCGGATGTACAATATGAAATTAACGGATCCATGGAACAGTCGCTGCCGCATTTGCTGAATGTTAGTTTTCCGGGTACGAATGTGGAATCGATGCTCGTAAATATGGACTTGGCAGGTGTTGCTGTATCGAGCGGATCCGCTTGTACTGCCGGGTCAATCGATCCGTCGCATGTGCTTGTGGCGATGTTCGGGAAAGATTCGGAGCGGACGAAGAATTCGATCCGTTTCAGCTTCGGTCTGAACAACACGGAAGAGGAAGTAAGGCAGGCGGCAGAAACCACCGTTAAAATCGTTAATAGATTAGTGAGAAGATAATTCTTACTTTAAAATAAATGAGGTGACAGAATGAGAAAAGCACCACAGGACACCCGCGTCGTCGTGGGTATGTCAGGAGGCGTGGATTCTTCTGTGTCAGCCCTGCTATTGAAGAATCAAGGCTATGATGTGGTCGGGATTTTCATGAAGAACTGGGATGATACAGATGAAAACGGAGTCTGTACGGCAACCGAAGATTACAATGATGTAATTGCCGTTTGTAATCAAATCGGCATCCCTTATTATGCGGTCAATTTCGAGAAGCAGTATTGGGATAAAGTTTTCACTTATTTCCTGGATGAGTATAAAGCGGGCCGTACCCCGAATCCGGATGTAATGTGCAATAAGGAAATCAAGTTCAAGGCTTTTCTTGAACATGCGGTAAGCCTTGGTGCCGACTATGTGGCTACAGGTCATTACGCACAGGTTGAATACCGGGATGGCGAATACAAAATGCTGCGCGGTATCGATAATAATAAAGATCAAACGTACTTCTTGAACCAGCTTACTCAAGAACAGTTGGAAAAAGTCATGTTTCCGCTTGGACACATTGATAAGAAGGAAGTCCGTGAAATTGCGAAAGAAGCGGGTCTTGCCACGGCAGCGAAAAAAGATTCTACAGGAATCTGTTTTATCGGTGAACGCAATTTCAAAGAGTTTTTAAGCAATTACCTCCCAGCTCAGCCCGGTGATATGGTCACGATGGATGGCAAGGTTATGGGCAAACATGACGGATTGATGTATTACACGATCGGTCAGCGTCACGGTCTGGGAATTGGCGGCAGCGGCGATCCTTGGTTTGTTGCGGGAAAAGACTTGAAGCGCAATGTATTGTATGTGTGTCAAGGCTTTGATAATGATGTGCTGTATTCCAATTCCCTTCGTGCAGTCAATGTCAGCTGGGTAGCGGAACATGCGCCTGCCGATGAATTCACATGCACGGCAAAATTCAGGTACCGTCAAGACGATAGCGGTGTTAAGGTGAAGGTCTTGGACAATGGTGATGTCGAAGTCATCTTTGACGAGCCAGTCCGCGCAATCACACCTGGACAAGCAGTCGTCTTCTATGATGGTGAAGTATGCCTTGGCGGCGGTACGATTGATGAAGTATTTAAAAAAGGTGAAAAACTGACTTACGTAGGGTAAAATAATCATGTCCCCAGCTGTGTTTGCGGTTGGGGACTTCTTTTGGATTGCGGGTGACCGCCTGAATTTGACCACTGGCTTATGCTATACTTTTTAATATAAAAATGGAGTGTGAATGGATATGGATAAGAATCAACAAGGTATTGAATTTATGCAGCAAGGGAAATACGAAGAAGCGGCGAAAGTTTTTAATGAGGCGATCGAGGAAAATCCGAATGAGCCTGTTGCTTACATAAACTTTGGGAATGTATTGACTGCCGTCGGTGAAACGGATAAAGCGGTCAAGTTTTACAAAAAGGCGATCGAGCTGGATGAAAATGCAGCAGCGGCGTACTATTCATTAGGAAACTTATATTATGAATCCGATTCTAAACTGGTCGAAGCGAAGGATATGTTTGAAAAGGCCATCCGTCTGGGACTGGATAACAGCGATGCTTACTTCATGCTTGGATTGACATTGATGGCATTGGATCAACCGAAATTGGCGATGCCTTATCTGCAGAGAACGGTGGAGCTGAGCCCTGAGGATGTTGATGCAAGATTCCAATATGCTTTATGTCTTGCTAATGCGGAATTGTATGATGAATTGATCAATCAACTGAATAAAGTTGTGGAACAGGATCCGGGCCATGCGGATGCTTATTATAATTTAGGTGTTGCGTTTGCAGGGTATCGTGAGGATGCGAAAGCCGCGATGGTTTATTTTGATAAGGCTTTGGAAGCACAGCCTGACCATATGCTTGCTGCGCACGGTAAGAAACTGATGGAAGAAATGAATGCTGAGTAAATAAAAAGCATATGCATGGAAAGGTGGGGAGAAGAGTTGAGCCAGCAAGATTCGTTGGATTTGTTTTCAGAAGAGAAAAAGTTCATGAAAGGCAGTCATTTAGTGACGATCTTTCATAATGAAGAAAATATGTACTCGGTTGTGAGAATTCGTGTGCATGAAACGAATCTGGAATATGAAGAGAAGGAAGCGGTCGTAACAGGTTATTTTCCAAGGATGCATGAGGATGAGATCTATATTTTTTATGGGGCCATGAAGGAACATCCGCGTTTTGGCCTTCAATTCCATGTAGAGCATTTTCGCAAGGATCTGCCTCAATCCAAGGAAGGCATCGTCAGTTATTTATCAGGTGACCTTTTCAAGGGCATTGGGAAAAAAACAGCCGAAAGCATTGTTGAGACACTGGGTGATAAGGCCATTTCAAAAATTCTGGCTCAGCCTTCGCTGCTTGATGATATCCCGAAGCTATCAGGGGAAAAGGCAAAAGGCCTCTATGATACATTAGTCGAGCATCAAGGTCTGGAGCAGGTGATGATCGCCTTGAATCAATATGGCTTCGGTCCGCAGCTGTCGATGAAAATCTATCAAATGTATAAGCAGGATACGATCACGATGGTTCAGGGGAATCCGTATAAGCTCGTAGAGGATATTGAAGGGATTGGGTTTGGACGGGCGGATGAGCTTGGGCATCAGCTGGGCATTTCCGGCAGCCACCCCGACCGAATCAAGGCTGCGTGCTTGTATACGCTTGAATCCCAATGCCTCCAGGACGGAAATATATACATAGAAGCCGAGCAGCTCTTGGAAGCGGTCAAACGGCTGCTGGAGGAAAATAAACGGGATCGCATTGAGTTCACCAACATTTCCTCGGAAATAATCGAATTGACGCAAGAGGGGAAAATCGTTGTCGAGGATCAACGAATTTATCCGCCTTCGCTATTCTATTCGGAAAAGGGAATCGTGATGAATATCAAGCGGCTGCTTGCTCAAACCGAGTATGAGGACCAGTTCCCTGAATCGGAGTTCTTGCTGGCACTTGGGAAGCTGGAAGAGCGGCTGGATGTTTCCTATGCCCCGGCCCAAAAGGATGCGATCCAGACAGCCTTGCAATCGCCGATGTTAATCTTGACTGGGGGACCGGGTACAGGTAAGACGACAGTCATCAAAGGCATCGTTGAGCTATATGCAGAGCTGCATGGTGTATCCATGGACATTAACGATTATAAAAAAGAAGGAAGCGATCCCTTTCCATTCGTACTTGCGGCTCCTACTGGCCGTGCAGCGAAACGCATGGCCGAGTCGACGGGGCTCCCCGCAGTCACGATCCACCGTTTGCTGGGGTGGAACGGGAGTGAAGGCTTTTCCCATGATGAGGATAATCAGCTGGATGGCCGTATCGTGATTATCGATGAGGTTTCAATGGTGGATACGTGGCTGGCCCATCAATTGTTTAAAGCTCTGCCGGAAAATGTCCAGGTGATATTGGTTGGTGATGAAGATCAGCTGCCATCTGTTGGCCCTGGGCAGGTTTTAAAGGATTTGCTTGCATCGAATTGTGTGCCGACTGTCAGTCTCGAACATATATATCGTCAAGCTGATGGGTCATCGATCATTGAATTGGCCCATGAAATCAAAAAAGGAAGGCTTCCGGATGATGTCACGAAACAGCAGGAAGATCGATCGTTCATTCGCTGTCAAACGAATCAAATCCCCCAAGTAATCGAGAAAGTGGTTGCCAATGCCAGGACGAAAGGCTTCACGGCCAAAGATATACAGGTGCTGGCTCCCATGTATAGAGGGCCTGCCGGAATTGATGCACTGAATAAAATGCTTCAGGAAGTGTTCAATAGCAATGCGAATGAGAAGCGGCGGGAAATAAAATTCGGCGATGTGATATTTAGAACCGGAGATAAGGTGCTACAACTGGTGAACCAGCCGGAGGAGGGTGTCTTTAATGGCGATATGGGGGAAATTGTGTCCATATTGTTCGCTAAAGAAAATACCGATTCTGTCGATAAAGTGATCATATCGTTCGAAGGCATCGAAGTGACTTACACGAAGCAGGATTTGAACCAGATTACACATGCCTATTGCTGCTCCATCCATAAATCGCAGGGAAGCGAATTCCCCATCGTCATTTTACCTGTAGTGAAAAGTTATTACCGGATGCTCCGCCGTAATTTATTGTATACGGCGATTACCCGCAGTAAAAATTTCTTGATCCTATGTGGTGAAGAAGATGCATTCCGTTTAGGGATCGAGCGTAATGATGAGATGCGCCGGAAAACGACTTTGCGTGAAAAGCTGCTGGAGATCTTGAGTGAAGAAGAAATGCCGGTCGAAAAGGGAGAGGTACATCAAGAGGCAAGTTATCTTGATATTCTTATGCATGCTGACCCGATGATCGGGATGGAGAATGTCACGCCATATGATTTTATGTAGGTTCTTTTTGATTGATTTTGTTTAAAATTCATGGTTTTGGTGGAACTAATAAGGATATAACTTATATGTAAGCAGGGGGGATTTGATGAAAAAAGGTTGGATAATCGGGATAGTCGTTGTCGTTCTACTGGTCATTTATGGCACATCTTCGTACAACGGACTTGTTAGTGCCAGTGAAGACGTCGATAATAAATGGTCACAGGTGGATAACCAATTAAAACGAAGAGCGGATTTGATTCCGAATCTTGTTGAAACGGTGAAGGGTTATGCCGCTCATGAAACGGAAGCCATTAAAGCGGTGAGTGATGCACGCTCGAAGCTGGCAGGTGCCAATTCGACCGAAGATGCAATTGAAGCCGATCAAGAATTGAGCGGGGCCTTGAGCCGTCTTTTGGTTGTTGTCGAGAACTATCCGGACTTAAAGGCCAATGAGAACTTTAAGGGTCTCATGGATAGTTTGGAAGGCACGGAAAATCGGCTGACGGTAGCACGAAAAGACTATAATGATGAAGTTACCAACTATAATAAGATGATTAAACGCTTTCCGAAGAATATGATGGCAGGAGCGTTCGGGTTTGATGCCAAACCATATTTTGAAGTGACCGATCAAGAAAAAGAAACGCCAAAGGTTGATTTCGGGAGCGATAAATAATGAAAAAACTCGCTGTGTTTGCGCTATTCTTCATTCTCACGTTCAGTTTAGCAAACGTGGCCGCAGCACAACCTAACATTCCTGAACCAGTGGGGGATATATATGTTCAGGACTTCGCCGGAGTCCTGAATGATCAGGAAAAATCGGAACTCATCGAACTAGGGAAACGATTGGATGATGCCACAAAAGCACAAATTTCCATTTTGACGGTTGATTCGATGGAAGGATCCGAAATCGAGGAGTACTCGGTCGAGGCATTAAGATCATTCAAGCTTGGTGATGCCGAGCTGAACAATGGAGTCCTCATCGTGCTGGCCATGGAAGAACAGAAAATCCGTATTGAAGTTGGGTACGGTTTGGAAGGGGCCATCACCGATATAAAATCTGGACAGATTTTGGATGATGTGGCTATCCCCGCGCTGAAAGAGGGTAAATATGATGTTGCCCTGACGGAGACCTATAAGGCTGTATATAATGACGTCACGAAAGAATACAACCTAGGTGACGAGTTTTATCAAGATCTCTCCGTTCAGCCCGAGTCAGAAACCTTTCAGCCATCTGGTTTACAGATTTTCCTCATTATCATCGTCGTCATCATCGTATTCATCCTCGATGCCAAGTTCTTTAAAGGGTTTTTCCTTCAAACGCTAATCAATATCCTTTTGATATTCATAAGTCGCGGCGGCGGCGGCCGTGGAGGCGGAAGCGGCGGTCCACGGGGCGGCGGCGGAGGAAGTTCCGGTGGCGGAGGTGCCAGCAGGGGCTGGTAAAGCAGTGGGTCTGACCGGGAAACCGGTCTTTTTTTTCGTAAAGATTGTTGTTTTTAAAACGAAACTATTTAAGGTTGATTGGAGCGAAAGTGCGAGACTCCTGCGGGAGCAGCGGGACAGGTGAGACCCCACAGGCGTTTACGCCGAGGAGGCTCACCGCCCGCACCAAGGAAAGCGAGCATCTGGAGGGGAAATCAACCACAACTCACTACCTGGTAAATAGCAACAAAGTATGTGAAAACAGCCTTTTTTTATGTATGGCCCCTGTGTCGGACCAACAATGGAAAACCTTTCAGCACATCTATTTTCAGTAGTAAAGAGATAATAAAAATGTTCGGAAAGGCGGGATGACCTTGCGGACGTTTTCTTTATTGAAAGGAATGCCGGTTTTCACAATCAAAGGAGAAAGAATCGGCACGGTCCACGATTTATCAATTTCCGAAATGGGACAGGTAACTGGCTTGGTCGTTCATCAGCAAGCATTGTTCAAAAGAGCTTTTCATTTGAAACTTGACGAGATTTCTTCATTCGGTCCAGATGGGATCGTCATCAGCCACCAAGATTCAACCTTAAGGAAAGTGCCTGCGGATTCCATTTGCCTTTCGAAGGACGAAGTATTGGGACGCATGCTGTTTTCAGAAATGGGCGAAGAACTTGGTTTACTGCAGGATGTATATTTCAAGGAAAAAATGGGCACGATTATAGCGTATGAAACAACGGATGGGTTTTTCTCGGAGTCGACAGTGATAGAATCAAAACAGCCGCCTGCATTAGGGAAGGATACCATCATTGTTTCAGTTTATGAACAGTGAGGTGTCCATTTTGGAAATTAAATGTCCGAATTGCCGCAGTAAAGATGTTGGGAAGATTGGCGTAAATCAATATTATTGTTGGAATTGCTTTATTGAAATGACTCTGTCCGAAGGGCTCATCAATACGCATCAAGTCGAGGAAGATGGAAGTTTAAGCTCATTGGACGATTTGTTTGAGGAAAATGACCGCCGCTTCGGTATGTAAATAACGGAAGAGGTGTTTGCAATGGCTAGACGTTCACGCAATACTCTAATGAATATGGGTTCGGACTTGATGAACTCGAAGATGATCAAACGGAACATGAAGAAAATACGCAAAAGATTAAAGTCATTATTATAGCAGGAATGGGTGTCCTGATAATGAGGGCACTCTTTTTTATGTATGAAAACCTTCCGCCTTTCGAAGAATAAATGAGCGGGGGGTGTTTATTGTGAGTATTCGGCTAAAGTGGTTTTATCGCCTGGGTTTTTTATTGCTCTTATTTTTCGTCATCTATATTTTTATGAAACTTAAGCCCATGTGGGGACCTGCCGTTACTGTATGTGTGACGGTGCTGCTGCCCTTTTTGGTCGGTGCGTTCATCAGTTACTTGCTGCACCCTGTAGTGGAATATTTGAATGAGAAAGGGATGCGTCGCTGGCTTTCGATCACGATCATCTATTTGTTGTTTTTCGGGGGGATCGGTTTTGCCGTTTATAAAGGGATTCCAGTGATCGTCAGCCAGGTTCGCGAGCTGTCGGAAAGCGTGCCGGAACTGGTTGAACAGTACCGGGGCAGGATTGATAAGCTCAATCATCAAACGGCGGCCTGGCCGTTCGGAATTCATGAAAGATTCGAAGAGGGTGTCACCCTTTTCGAAGGCTGGCTGAAGCGTATACCGGAAAAGGCGATGGAGTATGCAATGAAGATGATTGATTTCATCGTCCTGATTGCGTTGATTCCCTTCATTGCTTTTTATATCCTGAAAGATTTCACCGTTTTAAAAAAAATGGCATGGTATATGACCCCGAAAAAATGGCGCAATCAGGGACGGGCATTCGTTCGTGATGTCGATGCATCGCTTGGCGGCTATATCCGCGGACAAATCATCGTCTGTGTCGTGATCGGCTTGATTTCCTCGCTGCTCTTCTGGATAGCCGGAATGAAATATCCGCTTCTTTTGGGGGCGATAATCGGAATAACGAATGTCATTCCGTATTTCGGACCGATTATTGGGGCCATTCCTGCTGTGGTCATCGCCGCGACAATGTCAGTGAAAATGGTGTTGATCATCGCGGTCATCGTGCTTGTCCTTCAATTTCTCGAAGGAAATATCCTGTCTCCGCTAATAGTCGGTAAAAGCCTTCATATGCATCCGCTGTTCATCATGCTTGCATTATTGGCCGGAGGCGAAATAGGCGGTATCGTCGGCATGGTCGTTTCGATTCCCATCTTGGCTGTGTTGAAAGTTTTTGTACTTCATGCCCGCGTTCACTTTAGAAAGAAGCCGCCCCTTATTGACAAATAAAAGTCTTGTGAATATAATCCATAACATAAGATAATTCGTTGAAGGATGAAGTATGCTGAAGTCCATCTAAAGAGAGGGGTCCCCCAGGCTGAAAGGGACTGCCAGGTGAAGAGCAGCAGAAAGCTAGTCCTGAGAGCAGCTAATACCTGCCGTCACGCCGCGTTAAGGCTTTTATGAAGGTGATGGACCTGGGATGAATTCCTGCGTCCATAATCAGGGTGGTACCGCGAGTCAACTCTCGTCCCTGTTTTTGGGATGGGGGTTTTTTGTGTGCTCAAAATTACATAATTTTTAAAAGGAGGATATATATATGAAGTATTTAACTGGTGCTCAAATCCGCCAAATGTATTTAGACTTTTTTAGTGAAAAAGGACATAACATCGAACCAAGTGCGTCATTGGTTCCTCATGAAGATCCATCATTGCTTTGGATCAATTCCGGGGTGGCGACGTTAAAGAAATATTTTGATGGACGGGTGATTCCTGAAAATCCAAGGATTACGAATGCTCAAAAGGCGATCCGTACAAACGATATTGAAAACGTGGGAAAAACGGCACGTCATCATACGTTTTTCGAAATGCTCGGAAACTTCTCCATTGGTGAATATTTCAAAGAAGAAGCCATCACATGGGCATGGGAATTTTTGACCGATGAAAAATGGATTGGGTTCGATAAAGATAAATTGGCTGTGACGATCCATCCTGAAGATGATGAAGCATTTGAACTTTGGAATAAGAAAATCGGTGTTCCTGCTGAAAGGATCATTCGCCTGGAAGAAAACTTCTGGGATATCGGGGAAGGTCCAAGCGGTCCGAATACGGAGATTTTCTATGACCGCGGACCAGCATATGGCGATGATCCGAATGATCCGGAACTATATCCAGGCGGGGAAAATGAACGTCATCTGGAAGTATGGAATCTTGTATTTTCTCAATTCAACCATAATCCGGACGGTTCTTACACACCGCTTCCAAAGAAAAATATCGATACAGGGATGGGCCTTGAGCGTATGGCTTCCGTCGTTCAAGATGTGGCGACGAACTATGATACAGATTTATTCATGCCAATCATCCGCGCAGTCGAAGAGATATCCGATGTAAAATATGGTGTTGATTCAGAAAAAGATGTGGCATTCAAAGTCATAGCCGACCATATTCGTACGGTAGCCTTTGCAGTTGGTGACGGGGCTCTTCCATCCAACGAAGGCCGCGGTTATGTATTGCGCCGTTTACTTCGCAGAGCGGTTCGATATGCTAAGCAAATCAACATCAACCGACCATTCATGTTCGAGCTTGTGACGGTCGTCGGTGAAATCATGAAAGACTTCTATCCTGAAGTCCTCAAGAATAAAGAATTCATTGCAAAAGTAATCAAAAATGAAGAGGAACGCTTCCATGAAACCCTGAATGATGGACTGTCCATCCTTTCTGAAGTCATTAAAAAGGAAAAGGAAAAAGGCAATACGACCATTCCGGGCAGCGATGCATTCCGTTTATATGACACATATGGTTTCCCGATTGAGTTAACGGAAGAGTATGCAGAAGAAGAAGGCATGGCGGTCGATCAAGCTGGATTTGAAAAAGAGATGGATGCTCAGCGTGAACGTGCCCGTTCAGCGCGTCAAGATGTTGATTCCATGCAAATCCAAGGCGGGGTATTGGGCGATATTAAAGTTGAAAGTGAATTTGTCGGATATGATCAAGTTGCTGTCGAAGCCAAAGTTGCCGCCATCATACAAAATGGCGAGCTTGTAACGGAGGCACAAGAAGGAGAAGAAGTTCAAGTGATACTGGACAAGACTCCTTTCTACGCGGAAAGCGGCGGACAAATAGCCGATATAGGAACGATGGCCAGTGAATCGGTGAAGGTTGATGTCCTTGATGTCCAAAAAGCTCCTAATGGCCAAAATCTGCACCGTGTAGCAGTTACTGCCGGCACATTAACAGCAGATTCCCATATCGTTGCTGCGGTAAATCAAGAAAATCGCATCCATATCACGAAAAACCATACAGCGACGCACCTTTTGCATCAGGCGTTGAAAGATGTGCTTGGTACACATGTCAACCAAGCGGGTTCACTCGTACAGGCTGAACGCCTTCGCTTCGATTTCTCTCATTTTGGCCAGATAACTGCGGAAGAGATTGAACAAATCGAAACGATTGTAAATGAAAAGATTTGGCAAAGCTTACAAGTGAATACGGATTATAAAAACATCGAAGAAGCCAAGGCTATGGGCGCAATGGCCTTGTTCGGCGAAAAATACGGCAAGATTGTACGTGTCGTTCAAATAGGCGATTACAGTTTGGAACTTTGCGGCGGTGTCCACGTTCCGAATACAGCGGTGATCGGCTTGTTCAAAATCGTTTCCGAAAGCGGCATCGGTGCAGGAACTCGCCGTATAGAAGCGGTAACGGGTGCCGGGGCGTACAAATTGATGACCGATCAAATCGGTGTCCTGAAGGACGCGGCTGCTAAATTGAAAACGAACTTGAAAGACGTACCTTCAAGAATTGAAACGGTACTGGCTGAAGTGAAGGATCTTCATCGCGAGAATGAAAGCCTTACTGCAAAATTAAGTAATATTGAAGCAAGCAGTCTTGTTTCTAACGTAAAAGACGTAAATGGTGTTCAAGTATTGGTGGCGAAGGTTCAAGCTACCGACATGAATAATCTGCGTGCCATGGCGGATGATTTGAAACAAAAGCTCGATTCTGTCATTATCGTATTAGGCTCGGCCCAAGGCGATAAAGTCAATTTGATTGCCGGGGTGACCAAGGATTACATCGACCGCGGTTTCCATGCTGGTAAATTGGTAAAAGAAGTTGCTTCCCGTTGCGGCGGTGGCGGTGGCGGACGTCCAGATATGGCCCAAGCCGGCGGAAAAGACCCTGAAAAATTGGATGCAGCACTTAATTTTGTTGAAGAATGGGTCTTATCGATTTCATAATCAATGGAAAGTGTTGTACAATGTAGGTAATAGTGGATTTGGACGCTGAGGAGAGGTGCATGTTAATGAGTTCCTTTGATAAAACGATGAAATTTAATTTTCCCGAAGAACCATTCGAAAGAGATGTACAAGAAGTATTGTCTCAAGTGTATGTTGCACTTCAGGAAAAAGGTTATAACCCGATAAACCAGATTGTCGGTTATCTATTATCTGGTGACCCGGCCTACATCCCGCGCCATATGGATGCTCGAAACATTATTCGTAAGCTTGAACGCGATGAAATCATCGAAGAATTGGTTAAATCGTATCTTAAGAACCATCGAGAGGAATACTAATGCGCACAATGGGACTTGATTTAGGTTCAAAAACCATCGGCGTCGCCCTGAGCGACGCGATGGGCTGGACTGCACAAGGTTTGGAAACGATCAAAATTAACGAAGCTGGAAATGACTTCGGCTTTAAACGCCTCAATGAAATTATAAAAGAGCATGATGTTTCTAAAATTGTCCTCGGTTTACCTAAGAACATGAATGGGACTGTTGGACCGCGAGGCGAGATCAGCCAAGATTTCGCTAAACGATTAGAATACAAATTCAAGCTGCCGGTGTTTCTCTGGGATGAACGGTTGACAACTATGGCGGCTGAACGTGTCCTTCTTGAGGCGGACGTGAGCCGAAGCAAACGCAAGAAAGTCATTGATAAAATGGCAGCTGTCATGATTCTGCAAGGATTCTTGGACAGACAAACAAATTCAATATGAGGTGAATAACAAATGGAACACGGCGAAAACAACATTACAGTAGTAGATGAAAACGGAAACGAGCAGCTTTGCGAAATCCTTTTCACATTCGACTCAGATAAATTCAACAAATCTTATGTACTTTACTATCCGATGTCTGCAGAAGATGAAGAGGAAGAAATTGAAATCCACGCTTCATCATTCGTACCGAGCGAAGATAATAAAGATGGTGAACTTACACCGATCGAAACAGAAGAAGAGTGGGATCTTGTCGAAGAAATGTTAAATACATTCCTTGACCAAGAAGAAGCTGAAGAAGAATAAAAGAAAAAAACCGGCCCCTAAAGGTCGGTTTTTTTTTTGGCTCTTTTCGTAAAGGTTGTTGTTTTTAAAACGAAACTATTTTAGGTTGATTGGAGCGGAAGTGCGAGACTCCTGCGGGAGCAGCGTGTCTAAGGAGACCCCGCAGGCGGAAGCAAGGGAGGCTCCCGAGACCGCCCGTGGAAAGCGAGTACCTGGAGTGGAAATTTCAGTCTAACACCAATAACATTTTATGGTCGGGTTGTGACACTCCGAGCCAAAAGGGTTACAATCTGAATTTTTTATAAAATTTTATTGGAACGGAAGGTGCGAGACTCCTGCGGGAAAAGCGTGTCTAAGGAGACCCCGCAGGCGAAAGCCGAGGAGGCTCCCGAGACCGCCCGCGGAAAGCGAGTACCTGGAGTGGAAATCACGTTCAAATTGTACAAACCCATAATAAACTGTAGACATGAAGGTCGTTTTTTTCATTTTTGTACCAGTAACCCCTTATCTTTTCTTTGCGAATAAAAGCATAAAAGTAGCGAACGGACCCAAAAATAATGATAGCAAGAACCAATTCAGCGCCGTTCTATTTTTTCCTTGAGCAAGTCCGGCGTTTATGAGTGCCAATGTCCCCCAACCTACAAAATAATACTGATCCAACTCCTTCACACCTTTCCTTTTCCTCAAATCATTATGGCATTCCTATATGAATATTTCTGTCATTCCCTAAAATGCCAACACATGCAGGAAACATTTTTAGCAGAGTATAATTAAAACAAAGTTGATTGGAGCGGGTGTGCGAGATTCCTGCGGGAAAAGTGTGTCTAAGGAGACCCCGCAGGCGGAAGCCGAGAAGGCTCCCGAGACAGTCCGCGGAAAGCGAGAATCTGAAGTGGAAAGTAAGTCCACCACCAAATAACATTTCATTGTTCAGCTGTGATATTCCGAGCCACTTTTTTAGACTAAAGGGTTACAAAGTTGATTGGAACGGAAGGGGCGAGACTCCTGCGGGAATACGTGTCCAAGGGAGACCCCACAGGCGCAAAAGCGCCGAGGAGACTCCCGGACCGCCCGCGGAAAGCGAGTCCCTGGAGCGTAAATCAACGTCTAAATTGTACAAGCCATAAAAAGACTGTGGGCAAAAGGAGTTCGGAAATATATCTTTCATCAAATGATGTTCCCGAACCAACTGACCCCAAGCAGCACCATCAACTCCTCGAGTATGGTTTCTAAGTTAATAAATAGTTGATTGGGGAGTAAGGTAGGGGGTCTCTGCGGGAAAAACGCATCAAAGGGAATGCCTGGAGCGGAAATTAATATGCCCTCAAATAAACTGTAGACAAAGATATCACCATTTTCCTATTAAATAATACCTGTATATTGACAAAACTAGTGCATTTTTGCCATAAATAGAGTATTGATGAATGTAGTTTTGCAAAAAACATGTAATTATTTGTTGATTTTAGTATAATGTTCGAAGCAAAGATTAATTAGAGAAAAGCATCATCTAGAAACCATTCTGTAGTTGGTGTGAGTTTGCAGGGGGAATGAACATGGATGAAAAAGATAAAAATCTATCTAAAAAGGAACATATCCGAATGAAATTGTTAGAACAGCAAGGAGAAGCCAAGCTGGTTCGTAAAATCATCATGATTACGGTCGCTTCGCTTATTTTACTAATCGGGATAGTTGGTCTTGTGGGCTTTTTATATATCAACTCAGCCATGAAACCAGTCGATCCGGATGATGACACCATCAAGAAAGTGAAAATCCCGATCGGTTCATCCGTTAACGGAATTTCAACTCTGCTTGAAGAGCAGGGAATAATCAAGGACGCACGCGTATTCAAATATTATATTAAATTCCGCAATGAATCCGGTTTTCAGGCAGGGGAGTATAAATTATCACCTTCGATGCCGATTGAAGATATTGTCACAAGCATCAAAACCGGGAAACTCATGAAGGAAGCGGCAATGAAGATAACGATTCCTGAAGGGAAGCAGCTAATCCAAATTGCCGATATCATAGCGGGGAAGACGGGTGAAGATCCGAAAAAGGTCTTCAAGAAATTGAATGATAAGAAGTTCGTTAATTCCATGCAAGAGCAATTTCCGCAGCTATTGACCTCGGAAATTGAAAATGAAAAGGTTTTATATCCGCTGGAAGGGTACCTTTTCCCAGCTACTTATGACTTTTATGAAGAAAAGCCGACCCTGGAGTCGATCGTCATCGAGATGCTGAAGAAAACCGAAGAAACTTTGCAGGCTTACGAGGGCCAAATGGATAAGAACGATTATTCCGTACACGAGATGCTGACCTTCGCTTCGCTTGTCGAAGAAGAGGCGACGGCACAAGTCGATCGCGGAAAGATAGCTTCCGTCTTTTACAATCGTATTAAGGAAGGTATGCCGCTTCAAACGGATCCGACCGTTTTGTATGCGAAGGGTTCACATAAGAGCAGGGTGTATTATAAAGACCTTGAGGTGAAATCCCCTTATAATACGTATAAGAACAAGGGGCTTCCGCCAGGGCCGATTGCAAATGCCGGAACGACATCGATCGATGCGGTATTGAAACCTGAGAAAACGGATTACCTGTACTTTTTGGCAACACCTGAAGGGGAAGTCCTTTACTCCAAGACCTTGGATGACCACAATAACAAAAAGGCAGAGCATATTTCCAATAAATAAATAAAAAAATGCAAGGACACCGAGGGGGGAGAGATATTACTTTCCCCTTGTTTTTATGATAGAATAGTACAAGTGAATTTTTGATCCGATTCTTATCGGTGACGTAACTCGGCGAATGCCGGGTTTTATTTTGAAAGATAAGGAAATGTAGATCGTCAAGCATACTTGTTTCAGCTCCTTGTGAAGAAATTGTTCAATCAATTTTTTCATGTTACTGACCAAGCGCTTTTGTTTTCCTTATAAATGGAGGAAACGTTTTGAACGGAAAAATAGAACAATATCTTCATTCCTTAATTCCGGAGCGTACGGGTTTGCTTAAGGAGTTGGAAGATTTTGCGATGGAAAATAATGTGCCGATCATGGAGCCCGAAGGAATTGAAGTGCTGCTTCAGATTTTAAGGCTTCATCAGCCAAAAGCGATATTGGAAGTAGGTTCGGCCATTGGTTATTCGGCCATAAGGATGGCTGAGACCCTTCCGGAAGCTCAAATCGTCACACTTGAACGGAATGAGGCCCGCATTGAGCAGGCAAGGGCTAACTTCAAGAAGGCGGGACTGTCTGAAAGGATCACCCTCATTGAAGGGGATGCCCTTGAAGCGGGACCGAAAGTGATGGAGCATGGCCCGTTCGATATCATCTTCGTTGATGCAGCTAAAGGGCAGTACAAGCGATTCTTTGAACTGTTTGAACCATTCCTTGCTGATGCTGGCATCATCATTACTGACAATGTTTTATTCAAAGGCTTGGTTGCCGAAAACATTGAAGAAATGGAAATGACGAGAAGAAAGCGAGCTCTTATCAAAAAAATCAGAGACTTTAACATCTGGTTACATGACCATCCCCATTTCGATACTGTAATTTTGCCGATTGGTGATGGTGTGGCCATTAGTAAACATAGAGGTGACAAAAATGAAAAAGCCTGAATTACTCGTGACTCCGACAAGTGTCGATCATATAACAGAACTCATCGATGCTGGCGCTGATGCCTTTGTCATTGGCGAACAACGTTATGCACTAAGGCTGGCAGGGGAGTTCAATCGTGAAGATGTAGAGAAGGCAATTGAACTTGCACATGCTGCGGGCAAGAAAGTGTACGTATCCATGAACGCCATTTTTCATAATGAAAAAGTGGACGAGCTTGAAGGGTATGTTACATTCCTCAAAGAGGCTGGTGCCGACCGGATCATTTTCGGTGATCCCGCAGTCTTGATGGCTGTCCGTGCCGTGGCACCTGATATGCCCCTGCACTGGAATACAGAGATGACGGTAACGAACTGGTACACATGTAATTACTGGGGAAAACGCGGTGCTGTCCGTGCCGTTGCTGCCCGTGAGATAAGTCTGGACGAGATCGTGGAAATGAAGGAAAATGCCGAAGTGGAGATTGAAGTGCAAGTGCATGGCATGACATGCATGTTCCAATCGAAGCGAACGCTCCTAGGTAATTACTTTGAATACCAAGGCAAGGCATTGGAAGTGGAAAATCGGAAGGAACAAAGAAATATGTTCTTGCATGATAAGGAACGCGAAAATAAATACCCGATTTATGAAGATGAAAATGGTACACATATCATGAGTCCGAATGATATGTGCATGATTGATGAACTTCAGGAATTGATTGAAGCGGAAATTGATTCACTGAAAATCGAAGGGTTACTACAAACTCCGGAATATGTCATTGAAATGACAAGGTTATATCGGGAAGCGATTGACGTATATGCTGAAGACCCTGACCGCTATGATGATATCAAATCGGAACTTTTTGAAAAAGTCAAAGCGGTTCAGCCGGATAACCGTGAGTTGGATACTGGGTTCTTCTTTAAAGAATCGGTTTATTAAAGAAAAGGGTAAGAGAAAGAGGAGGAATAGCCTTGAATGCTATTGCTGATAAAATTTCCAAGATCGTTGATGGAAAGAGAGTCATTGTAAAAAAACCGGAATTGCTGGCTCCGGCCGGCAACCTGGAAAAATTAAAAATTGCCGTTCATTACGGCGCGGATGCCGTGTTCATTGGCGGTCAGGAATATGGCCTTCGTTCCAATGCCGGTAACTTCACGTTTGAGGAAATGAAGGAAGGCGTCGAATTCGCTAATAAATATGGTGCCAAAGTATATGTAACTACAAATATCTTCGCACATAATGAAAATATCGATGGTCTTGATGAATACCTGGAAGGTCTTCAGGAGGCAGGGGTCCATGGTATCATCGTCGCCGACCCATTAATCATCGAAACCTGTAAAAGGGTCGCTCCGAAAGTCGAGATCCATTTAAGCACACAGCAATCGCTATCGAACTGGAAGGCTGTTCAGTATTGGAAAGAGGAAGGCTTGGAGCGTGTTGTTTTGGCACGTGAGACGAGTGCTGATGAAATCCGTGAAATGAAGGAAAAGGTCGATATCGAAATCGAGGCTTTCGTTCATGGGGCCATGTGCATTGCCTATTCTGGACGCTGCACCCTTTCGAACCATATGACGGCGCGTGATTCGAACCGCGGCGGCTGCTGTCAGTCTTGCCGTTGGGATTATGATTTATATGAGCTGGATCAAGATGGGGAAAAGGCTTTATTCGATAAAGAAGATGCTCCATTCGCAATGAGTCCAAAAGACTTGAAGCTGATTGAATCACTGCCTGGCATGATTGAAATTGGCATAGACAGCTTAAAAGTCGAAGGAAGAATGAAATCGATTCATTATATTGCAACGGTTGTCAGCGTGTATCGTAAAGTGATTGATGCGTATTGTGCCGATCCCGACAATTTCAAGATTAAACAAGAATGGCTGGAAGAGCTTGATAAGTGTGCGAACCGTGAGACGGCATCATCGTTCATGGAAGGGGAAATTCCTGGGTATAAACAGCAAATGTTCGGGAATCATACCGTAAAGACTCGCTTCGACTTCGCAGGATTGGTGCTTGATTACAACGAGGAAACTAAAATCGTCACCATGCAGCAACGTAATTTCTTCAAGCCTGGGGATGAAGTGGAGTTTTTTGGACCGGAAATCGAAAACTTCACTCAAAAAATCGGTACGATCTGGGATGAGTCAGGTAAGGAGCTGGAGGCAGCCCGCCATCCGCTTCAAATTGTCCGCATTCAAGTAGATAATAGAGTTTATGTGAACAATATGATGCGGAAGGAGAATTGATATGACAAGACAGAAACCAGTGGTCATCGGAGTTACCGGAGGGTCGGGATCAGGTAAAACAAGTGTTACCCGTTCCATTTTTGAATTCTTCCAAGGACATTCCATCTTGATGATCGAACAAGATTATTATTATAAAGATCAAAGTCATCTGCCTTTTGAAGAGCGCCTGAAAACGAACTATGATCATCCGCTTGCATTTGATAATGATTTGTTAATCGATCACATTAACGCATTGCTGCGCTATGAAACGATAGAAAAACCGGTTTATGATTATTCGATCCATACGCGCTCGGAAGAAGTCATCACAGTTGAGCCACAGGATGTCATCATCCTTGAAGGGATTCTTGTACTGGAGGATGAGCGCCTGCGAGACCTGATGGATATGAAGCTATATGTCGATACGGACGCAGACCTGCGTATCCTTCGCCGGATGACCCGTGATATTAAAGAACGCGGCCGTTCCATAGATTCCGTCATCGAACAATACATCAGTGTCGTCCGTCCGATGCATAATCAGTTCATAGAACCGACGAAGCGTTATGCCGACATCATCATACCAGAAGGCGGCCAAAACCATGTGGCGATTGACCTTATGGTGACAAAAATTCAAACAATCCTTGAACAAAAGTCTTTTTTGTAATAACATAGCATAAATAATGATAGGTGCCATTTTCCTCCGTTTATTTAAAAATCCCATTTATTTAATGGGAAAGACTGGACAAATGTTGGAAAACGCAATACTCTATTCTTGATACAGAACGAACCGGCTGCTCACCGCAGTCGGTTTATATACTAAGGAACGGATTGTTTCTTAGTATCGAAGCGCGACTTTTTAAGTCGCGCAATTATATATTTTGACTCGATTTAGGGTTAAGCACGATATAGTACATAAACTTGTCACAGCGAATGCTTGCTGTAAAGAATTTGAAGGAGTGAAGGGTTTTGGCAATTGAAAAAGAATATCCAATGACTAAAGAAGGTAAGTTAAAGCTTGAACAGGAACTGGAACAGTTAAAAACGGTTAAACGTAAAGAAGTGGTGGAAAGAATCAAAATCGCCCGCAGTTTTGGGGACCTTTCCGAGAACTCAGAATACGATTCCGCAAAAGAAGAGCAGGCTTTCGTTGAAGGACGTATTACAACGATCGAAAACATGATCCGCAATGCAAAAATCATTGAAGGCAATGATTCGAATACAGATACAGTTTCACTTGGAAAAACGGTAACCTTCGTGGAACTTCCAAATGGTGATGAAGAAACATATTCCATCGTAGGAAGCGTTGAAGCGGACCCATTCGAAGGAAAAATCTCCAATGATTCCCCGATCGCGAAAAGCCTGATAGGGAAAAGGGTCGGCGACAAGGTATCGATCATGACACCTGGCGGCGAAATGAGCGTCAAGATTGTATCCATTGACTAAATAAAATGCAAAAGGGGATGTCCATCGGGGCATCCTCTTTTTTATCGGAAAAGTGCCGCGTTAAATTTGTTCATAATTGTTTAAAAATTCGCACCTCGTCAACAATGGTTATCGAGGTGTATTTTATGAAAAAGAAACGAATGAGGTTGCTGGCACTTTTTTTGACCACTTTCATGCTGATGCTCATAGGCAGGCTTGCCTACATCCAACTTGTATCGACAGAATCTTTTTCAAAGCATGATGTGAACCTGTTGGAAGCAAGCGTGAATCAGCGTTCACAAATATTAAAGATTGATGATGGACGCGGAAAGTTCTATGACAGAAATGGAGAACCGCTGGCACATGAAGAAATCCCGACGCTCGTCCTTTTTCCCTTTCTAAAAAAAATGACATGGCCCATAGATGAAGTGGCCTCGATAATAGGGAAATCGGAAGCGGAGTTAAAAAGGGCTATAGAAGAAGCGGATGAACCATTCGTATTTGGCGGGGATGAACCGATAGAGTTGACGTCCAGCCAGTCGAAGGCAATCAATGAATTGAAGATTCCCGGGGTCTTTGCCGTGAATGAGAAATTATATCATGATCAAACGCCTGCAGCACAATTGATCGGAACGACGAATATATCAGATGCGGAAAAGAAAAAACGTTATCCGGACATGAATTTATCTCCTGAAACGAAAATAGGCAATACGGGACTGCAAAGGACCTTCGATGAGTTCTTGCTTTCCGCTGGGGAATCGAAGCTCGTTTTTCACGTGGACGCCAGCGGAGGACCGATGTTCGGTGTCGATGTTAAATATGTGGAACCAGCAAATCCGCTTTACCCGGTGAAGGTCATGACGACGATCGATAAAGAAATTCAGGAGAAAGCGGAAAAGCTCGTCGATGAACGCGGGATAAAAAAAGGCGGTCTCGTCCTGATTGATATCGAAAAAAGTGAAATCGTGGCCATGGTATCACGTCCGGCGCTTAATATAAAAGATCCAAATGGTGAAGGGGCCGTCAATATGATGCTGACTCAAAAAACGCCGGGTTCCGTCTTTAAAACGGTCACGGCAGCAGCGGCCATCGATTATGAAGCGGCCAGTCCCACCAGGACATTTAACTGTAATTTGACGATAGACGGCAAAACGGATAAACAGAGGGAACTGGGCGTACTTAATTTTGAAAATAGCTTTGCCCAAAGCTGTAATAGGACGTTTGCCGAATTGTCACAGGAAATAGCGGAGAAGGATCCGGACTTTTTGGACAAATATGCAAAAAAGTTAGGGCTGGTTGGTGAAACGGGCTGGCAAGGGGACGTATATCACACGGAAGTCACTCAGCTGCATCATGAACAAACAGGAAAGGTCTGGCATGATGACGATTTAAAAAAAGATCCCAAAATGGTTGCCAAAACGGCAATTGGCCAGCAGGATGTCCAAACGACGCCGCTCGCGATCGCGAATATGATGGCAACGATTGCCCGCGGCGGCAAGAAGGAACAGGTCAAAGCCGTTTCCAAGGTCGAATTTAACAATAGTACGACCGTAGTCGATTTTCCCAATCAAAGCATTGGCGGCGAGAAACTGTCACCCTATACAGCGATGAAGATGCAGCATCTTCTTAGGAAGGTCGTAACGGAAGAGAAAGGGACGGGCGCTTCCTTGAGAGATTTGCCTGTGGAGGTCGCCGGCAAGTCCGGGACAGCTCAGACCAATATCGAAAAAGGGGAGCTCAATAAATGGTTTGCAGGCTACTTTCCATATAAAGATCCCAAATATGCTCTTGTTACCGTAAGTTTTGAAACGAAGGAAAACAGTTCCAGCATGACGCCTCTTTTTTCAGATATTGTAAAAGTCCTGTACTCGAAGGACCAGGACAATAGCGAGAATTGACGAAAAGTGTAGGAAACCCTTCCCTTCTATCTCTGGCTAAATCATGTTAAAATGAGGCAGTAAGAAATGGTAAGGGGAGGAATGGACCTTGGGCTCACGTTTCAATCAGAGAGATCAAAAAAGAAAAGTAAATAAAATATATAATATTGCAATCACCATCGTTTCCATTTTAATCGTCATTGTCGCAGTCTCGATTTTCTTAAGTGATGATGGCACCGAAACAAAAAAAGCCACGACTGAACCAAAGCAAGTCGCCGAGACAGAAAAAGGGAAAGTAGTGGACAAACCTTCTGGCAAAGAGGAAGAAACGGATTCAGAGAAGGAAGACGCAGTAGGTGATAGTGAAGCAACGGAAGAAGATGCCGAAAAAGAAGATAGTAAAGCAACAGAGGAAGATGCAGAAGAGAAGGCTGAAGATGATGCAGATTCAGAAAAAGCAGGAGATGCCCAACTTGTGGAAGTGGAAGGCAGCGGCGATGGCAATGTTGCGTCTACATATACAAGTGAGAGTTGGAAACCAGTAGGAACGGAGCAATCCGGGGAGCACACTACCAGCTTCGAAAAGGGCTCGGTCGATTGGAATGAAATGAGTAAAGCGATAGCAAGCGGAGCTGGAATCGATGAAGGCAGCATGAAGCTATGGTGGCTGCAAAACGGCGGTTCGTCGACCACGGCAATCGGTACGGTTTCTGAAGGAGACAACCCTAAAACGTTCCGGGTTTATATTGAATGGGTGGACGGATCAGGTTGGAAACCTGTAAAAGTCGAAGAGCTGAAGACAAACGATAAAAGATAATGTTCAGAAAAAATGTATAAACGAAAAACCCCCGAAAGGTATTCCGCTTTTCGGGGGTTTTTCATGGTGATCATTTTTTAGCTTTAAAGTGGACGACTGCACTATAAAAACGTCTGCCTTCTTCACTTACATACATTTGGTGTGACACGGATTCCACCTGAAGCATGATCGCTTTATTGATTTCAATTTGTGATTGGATTTTTTCTTCAAGATTCTTGATGCTTTCTGCTTCGAAAAATTCTATTTTATCTTCGAATAAGTTTAAGTCGAGTTGAAAACTCATGACTGTTCCCCTCCAACATTCAGATACTGTTAGTTTAACACCATTTTGTCCGAATCTGAACCTAATGAATTTGCCTAAAAACAAGAACTGTTTCTCTATTTATTTCATAGTATGCTTATAGGTTTTATTATCTTATTATAAAAGGTGATTAAAAATGGGCAGAGAATTTATCGATTTATTTGAAGAATGGTCGAAATCGTATGATGATACGGTTGGTGGACACGATATTGAGTATCAAGAGGTTTTTAAACATTATGATGGCATATTGGACAGCGTCACCAATCGGGCTTTTGGTCATGTGCTGGAGTTCGGGGTGGGTACCGGGAATTTGACGGAAAGACTTTTGAAGAAGGGCCTAAAGGTATCGGGAATAGAACCTTCTCCTGCAATGAGGGAAATAGCGGTAAGCAAGCTGAGCGGAAAAACAGAAATTGTAGACGGTGATTTTATCGATTTTCCGAAGCCGGAACAGGTTGATTCGATCGTGAGTACGTACGCGTTTCATCATTTAACCGATGAAGAAAAAGAAAAAGCGATAGCCAACTATGGAAAGTTACTGAATACTGGTGGTAAAATAGTGTTTGCTGATACAATGTATCAATCAAAGGAAGCTCATGAACGAGCGATTCAAGATGCAAGGCAGGCAGGCTTTCATAATTTGGCGAACGATTTGCAAACGGAATATTATACTACGATTCCTTTTTTGGAAAAAGTGCTTGAAGCAAATGGATATAAAGTGAACTTCGAGCGCTGCAATCAATTCGTCTGGATCATGGAGGCGGAAAAATTATAGGAAGAGGTTTTTACTAATGAAGGTAGCCATAATCGGAGCAATGGAAGAAGAAGTTACGATTTTACGTGATAAATTGGAAGGGTTGGAGCAGGTGACCATTGCCGGTTCCGAGTTCAATACAGGCACACTGAATGGTATCGAGGTCATTTTACTTAAATCGGGTATCGGTAAAGTGAATGCGGCAATGTCCACTGCAATCCTGTTAGAAAAATTCAAACCGGATGCGGTCATCAATACTGGCTCTGCCGGCGGTTATCATCCAGATCTGAATGTAGGGGATGTGGTCATATCCACGGAAGTGCGGCACCATGATGTCGATGTGACGATTTTTGGATATGAATACGGTCAAGTACCTCAGCTGCCTGCAGCTTTTACACCGGATGAAAAGCTTTTTGCAATCGCAGAAGAAGCAGCAAAAGAAATCGAGGATATACAAGTGGCGAAAGGGTTGATCGTGACGGGGGATTCTTTCA
The DNA here is from genome assembly GCF_058783805.1 of Peribacillus sp. FW305-BF15. Lineage (NCBI taxonomy): Bacteria > Bacillati > Bacillota > Bacilli > Caryophanales > Bacillaceae > Peribacillus > Peribacillus sp. FW305-BF15. The sequence continues at coordinate 123,921 of NZ_JBYSYV010000007.1, forward strand.
TGAATGATCCTGACAGGGTTGAATTCGTCAGAGGGAAATTCTCTGATTTATACGCGGTGGAAATGGAAGCGGCAGCCATTGCACAGGTAGCCTTCCAATTCAAAACACCGTTTGTCATCATTCGTTCCCTTTCGGATATCGCAGGTAAGGAGTCCAATATTTCCTTTGATAAATTCCTGGAAACTGCGGCTCTTCATTCAGCGGCACTGATTTTGAAAATGGTTGAAAAAATGAAATGAATGGTAAGTGATCAGCGGAAGCTTTTCTGCTGATCATTCTTTATTGCATAATCCTTATTAAATTGGTAGGATAACTATGAAAGGGTGTCCGAATATGAAAGTCTTTAAAAATATTCATGAGCTGATAGGGGAAACGCCGATGATGGAAATCACCCATTTCCCGCTTCCGGATGAAGTCCGTATCTTTGCCAAACTGGAATACTTCAATCCGGGAGGCAGTGTGAAGGATCGGCTTGGTCAAGAACTGTTAGCCACAGCGCTGCAGACAGGGAAGGTGAAAAAGGGCGGGACGATCATCGAACCGACTGCCGGGAATACCGGGATTGGCTTGGCGTTGGCTGCGATAAACAGTGGGGTGGACGTGATCTTTTGCGTTCCGGAGAAATTCAGTACCGAGAAACAGGAATTGATGCGTGCCCTTGGAGCGAATGTGATCCAAACCCCGACAGAGGAAGGGATGACAGGAGCAATCGCCAAGGCTAAGGCGCTGCTGGCTGAAATTCCGGGATCATATTGTCCCCAGCAGTTCGCCAACCCTTCCAATCCTGATGCCTATTATAAAACGCTGGGACCTGAAATATGGGAACAGATGAAAGGCGATGTGGATGTGTTTGTTGCCGGTGCCGGGACGGGCGGGACATTCATGGGAACATCGCGATATTTGAAAGAAAAGAACGCTGCTGTCAAAACGGTCATTGTCGAACCAGAAGGATCGATTTTAAACGGCGGAAAAGCCGGACCCCATAAAACAGAGGGGATCGGGATGGAATTTCTACCGGCCTATATGGATGAAACGTATTTTGACGCAATCCATACGATAAGCGATCGTGACGCTTTCGATATGGTGAAGGAATTGGCGAGTAAAGAAGGCCTTCTTGTCGGCAGTTCTTCCGGTGCGGCATTTGCAGCGGCCATGAAAGAAGCGGCCAAGGCTTCCCGGGGGGCGAATATCGTCGTCATATTTCCGGATTCAAGTGAACGATACTTAAGCAAAAAAATTTATCAGGGAGGAATGTAAAATGAGAAAAAAAACACAATTGATCCACGGCGGCATTTTTGGTGATGAACAAACAGGAGCGGTTTCGGTGCCGATTTATCAAGTGAGCACCTATAAACAGGATGGTCCGGGGAATCATCGGGGCTATGAATACTCCCGTACAGGCAACCCGACCCGCCATGCCCTCGAAGAATTGATCAAGGATCTTGAGGAAGGAAAAAGAGGTTTCGCCTTCGGATCAGGAATGGCAGCGATGACTGCGGTTATGATGCTGTTCAGTCATGGTGATCATGTATTGATGACAGATGATGTTTATGGAGGTTCTTTCCGGGTCATCACTAAAGTGCTTAACCGCTTCGGGGTGGAAGCTACGTTCATCAATACGAGTGACATACACTCGATCGAAAAAGAGATAAAGGACAATACGAAAGCACTGTTCATTGAAACTCCGACGAATCCATTATTGAAAATCACCGATTTGGAAGAAGTATCAAAAATAGCAAAAGAAAACGGCATCCTCACCATTGTGGACAATACCTTCAGTACGCCTTACTGGCAAAATCCGCTTTCACTTGGAGCCGATATCGTGCTTCATAGTGCAACGAAGTATCTGGGGGGACACAGCGATGTTGTAGCGGGTCTTGTCGTGGTGAATGATGAAAAGATTGGCAATGACCTTCATTTCATCCAAAACTCCACAGGAGGCGTGCTGGGGCCCCAGGATTCATGGTTGCTGATGCGAGGCATTAAAACGCTGGGAATCAGGATGGAAGAACATGAAAAAAACACATCTCAAATCGTTCGTTTCCTATCCGGGCATGAAGGCGTTTCGAAAATCTATTACCCAGGTCTTGAAAACCACCCAAATCATGATATTGCCAAAAAACAATCGCGTGGATTCGGCGGTATGGTTTCATTTGATGTCGGCAGTGCGGAAAAGGCCGAGTCCGTTTTGAACAAAGTGAGATACTTTACACTTGCGGAAAGTCTGGGGGCAGTGGAGAGCTTGATTTCCATTCCGGCTTTGATGACACATGCTTCCATTCCGGCTGAGCGTCGTGCAGAACTTGGGATAACGGATGGGTTGATTCGTATTTCAGTAGGTCTGGAAGATGTTGAAGACTTATTGGAAGACTTGGAACAAGCGCTGCAAGGATAATCGTTTAGGGACCCGAAATTCATAGCTGACTGCCATTATTTACACCCTGTCATTTGGAATAAATATGGTAGAATGAGATATCGATATCTTATTAGCTTGAAAGAAGGTGGAATGGCATGAAAAACCGCAAAAAACAAACGGCGGCAATGCTGCGTTCGAAAATGGTCGATTTTAAACAATTTGCGATCACTTTGTTATGTGTGGGTTCGTTCTTCTATATAGGAACCATCCTTCCCACTGGAGACAAAGCGATGATTGACACATATGTCTATATGGGAGCGACAATCATGTTCCTGGGCATATCCATAGTATTTTTCTCATTATCAAAGAAATATAAGAAGATCTTGGCCGAAATGGATGACCAGGACACTTTACAACAATAGAGCAAACCTTAGTTTAGACAAAGGGGTTTTATCTAAATTTCAAAACAAAGTCGTTGGAGCGGGTGTGCGAGACTCCTGTGGGAAAAGCGCGTCAAGGGGAGACCCCGCAGGCGCAAAAGCGCCGAGGGCGGACCGCCCGCGGAAAGCGAGTGCCTGAAGAGGAAATCGACGTTCGAGATTTTACAAACCCTCATTAAATCTGTAGACAAACTCGAGTTTGTCTACAGTCTGTCCTGATTCTTTTAAAGAATCAGGTTTTTTTATTTTTCAATTGTTGTAGCCCATTAAGGGGCAGATTTATCATACGACTTACCTCCTTTAGGTAATAATAGCTCATGAAAATGGGTAGAAAGATTGAAATTTTCAAAAAAATAGGCAAAAGCCGTTTACAAATATCGAATTTGTGGATATACTTACCAAGTAATAAAAAATATTCCAAAGGAGGTCGAAGAAAATGACATTGTATCTACATGGAGTCGTCGCAATCAGCCGGTCCGTTTCAAATGACAATCACATAACATTCGACCTGTGCCAAGCGGAATATTTCTAAAGCAATTTGGCTTTATTAATCATTCAGACATAGCGGCCGCAGGGAGAAGTGTTTTATCCTGCGGTCTTTTTATATTCTCTAAAAAAGCCCGCAGGAGGACGTAACTTTCTGCGGCCTTTTTATGCCTTTTTGTTGGGCCGCTCCCTTAAAGGAGGTGATATTATGACACTGAATATGCTTTTTTTCACAATCACGATTAAAATGAAAAAAATGACTGCCGAGGAATGTTTGCAACAGGAGAGAATCCACAAGATTCGAGAAGAACATCTAGATAAAGCGTTGAAGCATCGTCCTTTTTTCTAAAAACATATGAGGTAGGTATTCCGTTCATAAAAAAATTAAAGAAAGGTGGAGGTTAATATGTTGAACTTGTTTTACGTAAAAGGAGAGAAGCGTTGCTATTGGCAGGAGAAGGATACCGGCTAACGTATTTGCCGGTGCATGGCCAGCATTGTCATGGTTTGTATGTATAAGAACAGCGGAAAATGGCATTGGAAACGTGATGAATTGAAGAGATGTTGATCAAGATGGTCATGACGCTGCACTCGGAACGCCAACGTTAGATATGAATAGGTAAAATGGGAAAACTCGGCCTTAGGGCCGAGTTTTTTTCTTTGCCTGAATCAGCAGCACGGACCTGACCCACCATAACCAAATCCACATCCCGGCAACCACCAAAACCCGAAAATGAGCAATAAAATCAGGAGGACAATAAACAGGCCATAACCAAAGCCGTAACCGGACCCTGAATAACAAGGCGCAGGAGCCGGATAACCATAGCTGCATCCGTATGGTCCATAGTTATATCCCATCGCAAAAACCCCCTTTCCCTAAAAAATTCCCTATCATTATATGAACATTTGCCTTCGTTCGTTTGGGAATTCATCCAGGCTGGTTTGAACATTTAACACTTTCACGATTTCTTTTAGCGGGACAGGCACGAACAAGCCCACTGTTGCATAGGTATGAATAGGGAAGCCAAAGAAACGGGGGATGAAGCCAATGCCCGGAATACTTACAGTTGTCGGTTATATTATCAAAGAATTTTACTTATTCGTTTCCTATGTGAAAAACAATGCTTTTCCCCAGCCCTTGTCATCTCAGGATGAAAAGAAATATCTGAAGCTTATGAGTGAGGGGGACGGTGATGCCCGTAACATCCTGATCGAGCATAATCTCAGGCTTGTTGCCCATATCGTCAAGAAATTCGAGAATACGGGCGAAGATACAGAGGATTTGATTTCGATTGGGACAATTGGTTTGATAAAGGCCATTGAGAGTTATTCGGATGGGAAGGGTACGAAGCTTGCCACATATGCGGCGCGATGCATTGAGAATGAGATCTTGATGCATTTACGAGCGACAAAGAAAACAAAGAAAGATATTTCCCTGCATGATCCGATCGGTCAGGATAAAGAAGGAAATGAAATCAGTTTAATCGATGTACTGAAATCGGAATCGGAAGATGTCATCGATACGATTCAGCTCAATATGGAAATTGAAAAAGTGAAAAAGTATATTGATATTTTGGATGAACGCGAAAAGGAAGTCATTGTAGGCAGGTTTGGACTGGATTTGAAAAAGGAGAAAACCCAGAGGGAAATCGCTAAAGAGCTTGGCATTTCCCGCAGTTATGTATCAAGGATCGAAAAACGTGCTTTGATGAAGATGTTCCATGAATTTTACAGGGCAGAAAAAGAGAAGGAAAAGAAAGCTAAAGGATAGGAATGGTAAACAAAGAGAGTGCGGGGAAATTCCCCGCACTCTTTTTTTAATATTTATTTCTGATCAAATCTGTAAATGCATGATAAATCTCGATTCCCTGAAAAAGGAACAGACGTGAAGCGGTTAAAGAAAAGACCCCTACCATAATTAGTCGAAACCACATATGAATCACTCCTCCATTTTATTTTTTATAAAATGTCAGAGCGTGAGGCTACGTAATTCGCCTGATAAAAAACGGGACTGAGATATCGCCGTCGAAGATTCGAGGGAAAATAAAGAAAGCCCAAAATGGTAAATTCAAAAATGAGTATTACGATAAGTGACTGCCATGAACTAAAGGACGGCACAAAAGGCTGTTTCTTGTCGGCCTTATCCCAATGGTGAACATCGGTATGTTCTTCAATGGTTAGCTGCTGTGCATGATGGTGGAACTGTATGGGCAGTGTCCAAAGGAGCAGGATGATGGCAGACATGTGAATAAAGAATTTCATATGAATCAACCACCCCTTTCCTAAGATTATATTCATCATAACATGCTTTTAATCTGGGATATAGAAAAATGTTCTGAAAAATACTGAAAATTCCTTTTAATTAGAAAAATATTGAATGAACCTCTATAATGGGGTTAGTGATAAAAAGGGGGCAATTTAGTATGGGATATTCTATGACATGGGATTTGGATATCTTTTTTAAAGGGGGAAGCTCTTCTAAGGAGTTCCTGATTTTTTTAGATGAATTCAACGAAGAGGTAAAAGAATTAGACAGGCTTGTAAGCAATATCAATCCGGTAGGAAATGATGAATTCAGTTTAATCCAGGCATTTGATCTTTTTAAAAATACAAATATGAAATCTTCGCAGGCAGGTGCTTTCATTGGATGCCTGGAAGCTCAAAATGCGCAGGATAAGAAGGCTGGTCAGCTGCGGATCAAACAAATGAAGATAGTCGCTTCACTAAAAATGGTGTTAAGCAAGCTGGATGAAAAGTTGATGCAGCTTGATGATGCATTTTTCATGAAAATCCTCGAAAAAGAACCATTGAATGAATTGAAATTCGTATTGAATGAACGTCGGGAAAAGGCAAAGGAAAAGCTTACCGTGAAGGAAGAATCATTAATCACCCAATTGGCCATGGACGGTTTTGAAGGTTGGAGCCAAATGTATGATACGATCGTCGGTTCAATGACCATCCCTTATAAGGGTGAAAAGCTTTCTGTAGGCCAAGCGGCGAATAAATTTTCTGATCCTGATGAAAGGACCCGGAAAGAATTATTTACTGCGTGGGAACAGGCTTGGGAGGAAAAAAGTGACCTATTTGCCCGGACTTTGAACCATTTGGCTGGCTTCCGTCTCAGTGTGAATGAAAAAAGGGGCTGGGATGATATTTTGAAAGAGCCTCTTGAAATAGGAAGGATGAAAAAAGAAACCCTCGAAAGCATGTGGAATGTAATTGCAGATCATAAAGAGCCGCTTGTGAGATTTTTAAAAAGGAAAGCGGAGTTACTGGAATTGGATAAATTAAGTTGGGCGGATTTGGATGCACCGCTCGCTGTTACGGCAGAATCCAAAGTAATGGATTATCAAGAAGGTGCAGACTTCATCATCCAGCAATTCGCTAAATTCGGCTCTCAATTAGCGAACTTCACCCAAAAAGCTTTTGAAGACAGCTGGATTGAAGCTGAGGACAGACCAGGTAAGAGACCAGGCGGTTTTTGCACCGGCTTTCCATTGAATAAGCAGTCAAGAATTTTCATGACGTATTCGGGCACACCGTCCAATGTATCGACATTGGCTCATGAATTGGGACATGCATTCCATTCTTATGCGATGAGGGATATCCATCCATTGAATCGGTCATATGCAATGAATGTGGCGGAAACCGCTTCCACTTTTGCTGAAATGGTCGTAGCGGATGCAGCTGTTAAGGAAGCAGCCAGTGAGGAAGAAAAGCTGGTGCTTTTAGAAGATAAAATTCAGCGTTCCGTGGCATTATTGATGAATATCCACGCCCGCTACTTATTCGAAACTAGGTTTTATGACGAGAGGAAGCAAGGATATGTCAGTGCCGAACGGTTGAATGAACTGATGGTCGATGCACAAAAAGAAGCTTATGGCGATGCTTTAAGTGATTATAATCCAACTTTCTGGGCTTCAAAGCTCCATTTTTATATTACAGGTGTACCATTTTATAATTTTCCGTACACATTCGGTTACTTATTCTCATTAGGCATATACGCGAATGCTCTGAAAGAACCTGAAGGATTCGAAGAAAAATATATCGCTCTATTAAAGGATACCGGTTCCATGAAGGTCGAGGATTTGGCGGAGAAACATTTAGGCGTCGATTTAAAGACCCGGGATTTTTGGGAGGAAGCAGTCAATGCCTGCATGGAGGATGTAGAAGAATTCATGCGTTTGACCGACCCATTAGTCCGAAAAGCATAAGATGGGTTTAGGTGGAATAGGAACAAAAGAAAGCGGATGTCCGGTTTAGGACATCCGCTTTTCTTATTAAACTTTCTTTAGTTTAAATGGACTGACCATAAGTAATGATAATATAATCATGAGGGATAAGAAAAAGACCGGATGGAAATACGGAATGGCTAAATAACTTAAAGTGGCGATGCAGCCCGCAACCGTAATGGGCACTCCTGTAAAATATCCATTGCTTTCACTTATATTGAAGCGGGCGAGACGAAACGCGCCACAGCCAATATAGAAAACCGTGAAGAGTGTGCCAGGTGCTCCGAATTCTATCAATATTCCTTGGTATAATAATAGAGCCGGTGCGACGCCAAAGGATATGATGTCACACATGGAATCAAGTTGCTTACCCAATTCCGATTCAATGTTGAATTTCCGTGCAACCATACCGTCAAAGCGATCTGCAAGGGCAGCCAGGAAGATTAAAAGCAAGCTTAAATTCAATTGACCGTGCATCACGGCAATTATCGCAAATCCACCAAGGGATAAATTAATTAAGGTAAGTATATTTGCTGTTTGTGCTTTCACTTTTTTAATGGTTTGATCTAGGGCGTGTAATAAAAACATCTTTTCACTCCTTTCAAGTGAAACAAATTAAAACAAAATATAGTAAACATAAGTATTTATTATATAATAATATTTTATTTAATACAATTTATGCAAGAGGATTTTAGAATAATTTTACAATTTTACAATTTGGAGTGGTTATATTTTGTTTCAGTCTTTGTATCGCGTTCTTATTGAACTGACGAATGGTCAGTATTCATCAGGTTTATTAAAACACTTTAGCCAATCTCGTTGGAGCAGGCCCTTAATTTTACTTTATGTAAAAACATTCAAGCTTAATACACAGGAATTTGGTAAGGAGTTAAAAGCATATACCAATTTGCATGAGCTATTTACAAGGCAGTTAAAGGCTGACGCGAGGCCAATTACGGCAGTTCCATCTGCTGTAGCTTGTCCCGTGGACGGTGTACTTGAGGACTCAGGGGAGATACACGCTGATAAAAAGATCGTCGTTAAGGGAAAGGTATATTCAATGGAGGAAATGCTCGGGGATGAGCTTTTATTGGAAAAGTACTTAGGCGGCAAATATCTCGTGTTATACTTAAGCCCGAGTCATTACCATAGGATCCATGCGCCTATCAAGGGTTCCGTGGTCAAGCGATGGACGCTTGGAAGGAAATCATACCCCGTTAATAAATGGGGGATGAAATATGGAAAAGAGCCTTTATCAAAAAATTACCGGACAATAACTGAACTACAAAATGAGGCGGGAAATCTGGCAATGGTGAAAGTCGGGGCCATGTTCATAAATTCGATCGTCATTACTGATGATTCGGATCAATTGGAAAAAGGGCAGGAGTTTTCTTATTTCAGCTTTGGGTCCACAGTTGTGCTTCTTTTTGAAAAAGGAAGTTTTGAACTTGAAGGAAACATATCCATTCCCGAAGATGTCCGTGTAGGTGAAACAATCGGATTCATGAGAGCGGTCTAACTGTAAATATAAAATAAGAGGCTGACATTTGATGTCAGCCTATGTATTTCATATTAAAATATGGACCGGATTTTATGTGTTAGGGACCTTCGATGAATTTCCGTTTCTATGAGGCGGATGAAATCGGTACTCAACTTTAAATTCTGTGCTTTAAAATAGGATTCAAGCAACAGGTCATCAGATAGTTTTTGCATCAGAACGCCACTTAAGGGCTGCTCACCTCCAGTAGGGATTGCGAGGAATAATTTGGTGTTTACCTGCATATATTGATAAGTCTTCCTTGATGTACCCCTACTGTATCAGAAATAAACTTGGAGAACAATCGTTCTGTTATCCACAGATGAAAGTGGATAACCTGTGGTTAAGTTGTTTGCAAAGTGGACGAAATGGTGCCCATCAGTATGGAAAATGTTAGTAAAGTTATCCACAGGTTGAATAAATGAATTTTTTGTCGAAATCTTTTATGCATAATTAGTTCTTTGGTTCTGGTCTGCCTGCAAATTTCCCATTATTTAATGAAAAATGACTTTCCATATCAGAAAACATACATTATGATGTTTCTTTACCGTCAGCCATTCTTTCCTAATTTTTTTTGAAAGTGGGCTGAAAATTCGATATGATGGAAACGGTAAATTTTAATGAAAATATAGAGGTGCCAATATGCTTAAATTATTTTTGCCGAGTGAACATGTTAAAAGCATTTTTAATATAGATCCTCAAGAATTGAAAAAAAGAGGGATTAAGGGCGTCATTACCGATTTGGATAATACTCTCGTTGAATGGGACAGGCCGACTGCCACCCCCGATTTAATCAAATGGTTCGACAATATGCGGGATCATGGGATTTTAGTGACGATTGTGTCCAATAATAATGAAAATCGGGTTCGGGCTTTTTCCGATCCGCTTCACATTCCGTTTATCTTCCAGGCCAGAAAACCGATGGCAAGGGCTTTCCATAAAGCCCGTAAGACAATGGGGTTGAAATTAGAAGAAACGGTGGTAATCGGCGATCAGTTATTGACGGATGTATTGGGAGGGAACAGAGGCGGGTTTCATACAATCTTAGTGGTCCCTGTCGCACAAACCGACGAATTCAGAACAAGGATCAATCGTTATTTTGAAAGAAAGATCATGGCGTTTTTTAAACGAAAAGGAATGATAGAATGGGAGGATCACAATTGAACAATCATCAAGAATTAGTGTGCATCGGCTGCGGTGTGAAGGTCCAGACTGAAGATCCGAAGGAGTTGGGCTTTGCCCCTAAATCGGCTCTGGAAAAAGAGAGCATCGTTTGTCAGCGCTGCTTTAAATTGAAACATTATAACGAAGTTCAGGATGTATCCTTAACAGACGATGACTTCTTGAAAATCTTGAATAAAGTAGGCGAAACCGACTCTTTAATCGTCAAAATCGTCGATATTTTTGATTTCAATGGAAGCTGGCTGCCTGGCCTTCATCGATTTGTAGGGAGAAATGATGTTCTTCTGATCGGAAATAAGGTCGATTTATTGCCTAAATCGGTAAAACCGAACAAGTTGATCAATTGGATGAAGCAATCGTCCAAGGAATTGGGTCTTAACCCGATCGATGTCCTGCTTGTCAGTGCGGAAAAGGGAAAGCACATACTTGAAGCGGCGGATGCGATCGAGCGGTATCGCAGAGGAAAAGATGTCTATGTGGTGGGCTGTACGAATGTAGGGAAATCGACTTTCATCAACCGTCTTATAAAAGAAGTGAGCGGTGAAAGTGATATCATCACGACTTCCCACTTCCCTGGGACTACCTTGGATATGATTGAAATTCCTTTGGATGATGAACAAGCATTGATCGATACACCTGGAATCATTAATCATCATCAAATGGCTCACTATGTGGACAAACGGGACTTCAAGGTGATTATGCCGAAAAAGGAAATCAAGCCGAGAGTGTACCAGCTGAATGAAGGGCAGACGCTATTTTTCGGAGGGTTGGCCAGGTTGGACTATGTCTCAGGCGGAAGGCGTTCATTGACTTGCTACCTTTCGAACGAATTGAATATTCACCGTACGAAACTGGAAAATGCCGATGAATTGTATAAAAACCATGCCGGGGAATTACTGACTCCCCCACGGCCCGAACAAATCGAGGAATTTCCGAAGCTGATTCCACATGAATTTTCCTTGAAAGATGGTAAAATGGATATTGTGTTTTCTGGTCTTGGCTGGGTGACGGTCAATGAGCCAGGGGCGAAAATCGTTGCACATGTTCCAAAGGGCGTCAATGTGATCGTTCGCAAATCATTAATCTAAATATAGGGGTCGTCTAGTCTATGAAAAAGATATATGGGGTAATGGGAGATCCAATTGCACATTCGATGTCACCGGACATTCATAATGATGCATTTGAAAAAGAAAATATAGAAGCGGTTTATCACCATTTTCATGTGACGAAAGAAGGTTTGAACGATGCCGTGAAAGGCATGAAGGCCCTTGGTATAGAAGGGTTTAACATCACGATCCCTCATAAGACATCAATCATCCCTTTCCTTGATGAAGTGGATGAACTGGCCCTGGCAATCGGGGCTGTAAATACGGTTGTTAACAAAAATGGTCGGTTTATAGGGTATAATACAGACGGAAAAGGATTTTTTAAATCTTTATGCGATGAAATATCAGGTGACATCAAGGCTAAAAAAACGTTAGTGATCGGAGCGGGCGGTGCTGCGCGTGCGATTTATTTTACCCTCGTGAAAGAAGGGGTAAAGCAAGTAGATATTGCAAACCGGACAAAGGAAAGAGCGGCCCAGCTTGTTTCTGATTGCCCTTATGATAAAGTATCGAAGGCACTCTCGATTATCGAAGCGGAAGAAAGCTTATCACAATATGATTTAATCATCCAAACGACTTCTTCTGGAATGAGTCCTGAACTGGATCATTCGCCGTTAAAGGTCGACCAGCTTAAAACCGGTGCAATTGTCAGTGATATCATCTATAACCCTCTAAAAACCAAGCTGCTGCGTGAAGCTGGGGAAAAAGGGGCGGAAACGCAAAATGGTCTGGGAATGTTCATCAACCAGGCTGCGCTTGCCTTTGAGATATGGACAGGCATTATGCCGGATACAGCAAGAATGACAGATATTGTCTTGAACAAACTAGGAGGTAACACATGTTAACAGGAAAACAAAAAAGATTTTTACGATCAAAGGCCCATCACCTCAATCCAATTTTTCAAGTTGGTAAAGGCGGAGTCAATGATAATCTCATCAAGCAAATTGGTGAGGCGCTTGAAGTACGTGAATTGATCAAGGTCAGCATCCTGCAAAACTGTGAAGAGGACCGCAATGATGTGGGGCTTACTTTATCAAAAGGTGCACGGGCTGAATTGGTTCAGATTATCGGCAACACAATTGTGCTATATAAAGAATCAAAAGAAAACAAACAACTTAAATTACCTTAAGGAACCTATCTATGAAAAAAATTGGAATTCTTGGCGGTACATTCAATCCTCCGCATATCGGGCATTTAATTATAGCCAATGAAGTGCTGGATGCCCTTGAGCTAGATGAAATCAGGTTCATGCCAAATCACGTTCCTCCACATAAGGAAAAATCGGAGGAAGTAACCGATATGGACAGGCTGGCCATGTTGGAAAACGCGATAGCCGGAAACCCATCTTTTTATATTGAGGGTATTGAAATAGAAAGAAAAGGCACATCTTATACGTATGACACGATAAAATTGCTTAAAGAACTTGAACCAGCCAATGAGTTCTATTTCATAATTGGCGCAGATATGATTGAGTACTTACCGAATTGGCATCGTATCGACGAGCTGGTGCATATGGTCAATTTCGTCGGGGTGAAGCGCCCTGGATATAATGAGAATACCTTATACCCGATCACGATGGTGAAAGTCCCGCAGATGTTCATTTCGTCTTCCATGATACGAAGGAAGTTAAGAACAGGGAAAACCGTGAAGTATTTAATAGCAGATCCAGTGGTGAAGTATATTAAAGGGAATGGTTTATATGAATCGTGAGAAAGCATTGGCGCTGGTCAAAGAACAAATCACCGAGCGCAGGTACATTCATACCTTGGGTGTGGTCGAGTCAGCGATTGAACTTGCTGAACGATATGGTGCCGACGTCAAAAAAGCGGAACTTGCAGCCATTTTCCATGATTATGCAAAATTTCGTCCTAAAGAAGAAATGGAGCAAATAATAATCGCTGAAAAAATGGACCCGGCGTTACTTGAATATAATATGGAGCTGTGGCACGCTCCTGTCGGGGCTTATCTGGTGAATAAGGAAGCAGGCATTCAGGACGCTGAAATCTTGGATGCGATTGCCTATCACACGTCTGGCAGGGTTGGCATGAGCCTTTTGGATAAAGTCGTATACCTTGCTGATTATATCGAGCCGGGGCGTTCTTTTCCCGGTGTCGACGAAGTCAGGCAGACAGCAAAGCAAAATTTGGATCATGCTGTCATCCAGGCTTTAAGGAATACAGTTGTTTTTTTAATGAAAAGAAATCAGGCAATTTACCCTGACACATTTAAGACATATAATGATTTGATCATGAATTTGAAGGAGAAGATGTAATGACTGAACGTGAACTTCTTGTAATTGCAGCAAAAGCGGCGGATGATAAAAGAGCAGAGGATATCGTGGCATTGAACATGCAAGGTATTTCCCTTGTAGCGGATTACTTTTTGATCTGCCACGGTAATTCTGAAAAACAAGTACAAGCAATAGCTCGTGAAATGAAGAGCAAAGCTGATGAATCAGGAATCAATGTAAAGCGTCTTGAAGGTTTTGACGAGGCGAAATGGGTGCTTGTGGATCTTGGCGATGTAGTGGCCCACATTTTCCATAAAGATGAAAGAAACTACTATAACCTTGAACGTCTATGGGGAGATGCACCTTTTGAAGATCTAGAGAGTGAACTGACTTCATGACTTACGAACGCTTTGCCTATGTATACGATGAATTGATGAAGGACGCACCTTATGAAAAATGGCTGATGATCCTTACGGCGAAGCTGGAACAGTATGGAATTGGTGGAAGGAAAGTCCTGGATTTGGCATGTGGAACCGGGGAAATGACCGTTGAATTGGCGCAGCACGGATTCGAAGTCACCGGCGTGGATTTATCTGATGAAATGCTTCTTGTAGCTAATGAAAAAGCGGTTAAGCTTGGATTATCGATTCCGCTTTTCCAGCAGAATATGGCAGAACTCGAAGGACTTGGCCAATTTGATTGTGTCACGATTTTTTGTGATTCGCTGAACTACCTTCGTGACGAAGAGGATATCGTCAAGACGTTCAGCCGGGTTCATGAGCATTTGAAGGATGGCGGATTATTCATGTTTGATATCCATTCCCTATATAAAATGGAAGAAATCTTTAGTGATCATACGTTTGCTGTCAATGGTGAAGAAGTATCCTATATATGGGATTGCTTCCCGGGTGAAGAACCTTACAGTGTGGAACATGATTTAAGTTTTTTCGTAAGGGATGATGAAAGCGGTCTTTATGACCGTTTTGATGAGTTGCATTATCAACGGACCTATCCGGTTGAACAATATAAAAAGTGGCTGGAGCAAGCAGGTTTCACGGTTTCAGAAATTCTGGCGGATCTTGAAGAAGCACCGCTTGTAACGGAAACCGAAAGAATATTGTTTGTAGCCAGTAAATGATAAAGAGGTCAAGATCTCCGTTCGTACTAGGACGATAGGAGGTCTGACCTCTTCTTTTTTTTTACTTTTAGAAGGAATTGAGATCTTGATTACGAATATTAATAAGGATGGCCGAACTGTTTTTCAACTTCGTGAAGATCCTCTGCAAACTTTTCATGTGTCGCTTGAAAAAGATGATGGAACATTTCCCCGGTTTCAGCTTCTAAAACCTTGATCCCCTCACCTGTTATTCCACCTTTTACACAAACCTTTTCCTGTAAGGTCGGCAATGTATAAACCCCTTTACCGAGCAATTCCCCTAAGCCGACCAGCATATTCTCAGTCAAAGTCGTAGCCGTTTCTTTATCTATCTTCGTCGTTTGGCAAGCTGCGTCAATGAAAGCTTGAGCTAAATAGCTGAAGAAGGCAGGGCCGCAGCTGACAATATCGGAAGCTACCCGGGTGATATCATTTTCAATGATGACCGGTGCCGATATGGCGGAGGCCAAATCAAATAAAGCTGACACTTTCTCCTTACTGCAGCTCTCGCTGAAACTCAGTAACGATACGCCTGAACCCACACGGTTCGTTATACTCGGGATAAAGCGGGCACAGGGTGCATTCACTGCCGATTCGAGCTGGGAGACGGAAAGCGGGCTTGTGATGGAAATAACCAGCTGATCCCTTTTTATATGCTGTTTGATGCCTTGTAATAGGCTGTTAATTTGCAATGGTTTTACACAGAGAAAGATAAAGTCCGCTTGTTCGACGATTTCGGCTGCGCTTTCCGCAACCTTTATACCCGGATGTTTCTCTTTCAGCACCAATGCTTTGGAAAGTGTGCGATTTGTAATGATTAGATCTGCCGGATTCAATATTTTTGCCTCCAGCCATGCCTCGATTAAAATGGTACCCATATTTCCGGTTCCGATAACACCAATTTTCTTCAATTCCGATCAACTCCTCTCACTTAAAGCGATTGATTCTCCTAAAAACACTATGTATTTTTAATCTGTCCTATGACAATGTATCGTGCGAAATCCAATAAGGAGGTAAAGAAATGGAAGGGATTTTAAAAAGGAAAATGACGATGATTACCGTTGCTGTGGCATTTGTGGCAGGGGGCATTTACTTTTTTTCTCAACAAGGGGAGGATCCGGCTGAAACGGAAGATATATTTTCGATTACTGCAAAAGAAGCTGAAATGGAACAAAGTATAAATGAATCGGCTGCCGAGCCTGAGATCATTAAAGTGGATGTTAAAGGAGCGGTCAAGTCCCCGGGCATCTTTACTGCACAGGCAGGTGATCGGGTGATTGATTTGATTTCGGCTGCGGGCAGTTTTACGGAAAAGGCTGACACGGATAAAGTGAATTTTGCCCAAATCATCGAAGATCAAATGGTCATTTATGTTCCGGAAATAGGTGAAGAAGACAAAGAGGACTTGGAGAATATACAAGTCGGGACGTCTGGTGATGCCATCACTAAGGGTACGTCAGGAGGGCTGGTGAACTTGAATACTGCTACACAGGAAGATTTGCAAACCTTGACGGGAATTGGACCATCCAAAGCGAATGCGATCCTGGAATACAGGGAGACGATAGGGAAATTCAAGGAGGTCGATGAATTGAAGCAGGTTACGGGAATCGGCGATAAAACGTTTGAAAGGTTACGGGATTCCATTTCGGTGAAATGAATGCTACACAAATGGACAGGAAGAGGGTAAAATTGAAGAAAATCATTCTAGGGGTAAGGGGATACAACATGAACAGAATTAGTTGGGATCAATATTTCATGGCACAAAGCCATTTATTAGCTTTAAGAAGCACATGTACACGCCTCACTGTAGGGGCGACCATCGTCAGGGACAATCGAATCATTGCCGGGGGATATAATGGGTCCATTGCGGGAGGGACGCATTGTATTGATGACGGCTGTTATGTAATTGATAACCATTGTGTCAGAACGATACATGCAGAAATGAATGCACTTTTACAATGTGCGAAATTTGGGGTGCCGACTGATCAGGCGGAAATATATGTGACGCATTTTCCGTGTCTTCAGTGCTGTAAATCACTCATCCAAGCTGGCATAAAGGCCGTTTATTATGCCGAGGATTACAAAAATCATCCATATGCCCTCGAATTATTCAAACAGGCGGGTGTCAAGACCGAGAAGGTTGAAGCAAAAGGGGCCATCGATGTGAATGGAAAACAAAAAAAGGACTTTGTATTCTCATTGCTAGCTCAACTTGAACAAAACGGTCTGGGAAAAGAAGATTTATTGGAACTGGAAAAGCAGGCCAATCAGATATTCGAAAATTAAATAGGACGGGGGGCAGGCATGGCCAGACATCTTATCTTACTGGCCGTTTCAGCCACATTTGGTGTTACGGCCCATTCTCTTTTAAATGTAAGGCTGCTGATCATTATCCTAATTTTTCTCTGTTTCCTTTATTTTTCGGTGGGCTTAAGTGTGAAGGCCCTTAGTTTTCATTTGGTGATCATTGGGATATTTTTAGGGGCCGCCTCCTTCTCCGATCACCGAAACAAAACTGCCTATCATGGAACGGAAAGCCAATTTATCATCACATTTACCGACCAACCGAATATAGATGGAAATTCATTAAAAGGATTCATTAGCAGTGAGAAAGGCGAACGGCTATTGCTTCGTTATAAAATCACGACCGAATTGGAACAGGAAAAGCTGAGTCAGTTTCTGCGAATCGGTTTATCATGTCCGGCTGAAGGGACATTGCAAGTTCCCGAGAAAAACAGGAATGAAAACAGTTTCGATTACCAGCGTTATCTTTTCCGCCAAGGCACCCATTGGATATTCAAAGCGGATTCCATTTCATTTCAAGAATGCAAAGAAGGTGGAAACTCGATTCTGGTTTCGATTCGTAATTTGCGCCTGAAGGGGATTGCATATATTAGAGAACACTTTCCTGAAGAGTCGAGCGGTTTTGTCACAGCGCTCATATTCGGTGACCAGAGATATATAGATGAAGGGGACCTTACTAATTATCAGCGGTTGGGGTTGGTTCATTTACTGGCGATTTCCGGCCTTCATGTCAGTTTTTTAACGGGGGTGTTATTTTACATCGGCATCAGGGTTGGGATTACACGGGAAAGAATGATGATGGCCATCTTACTCTTCCTTCCGGTTTACATGTTACTTTCAGGTGCCAGTCCATCAGTGGTGCGATCCTGTTCAATGGCTATACTTTTCTTTCTACTCCTGCTATTCAAGAAGCGGATTTCGGCGGGTGCCGCAATCGGATCGACTTATATGGCACTTTTGTTTTTTCGGCCTAATATGCTCTATGATATAGGTTTTCAGCTTTCATTCGCGGTCACATTCTCCATTATCATGTCTTCAAGCATCTTCTTGCAATACCCGAAGAAATCGATGCAGCTATTCATCCTCAGTTCCATCTGCCAACTGGCAGCCCTTCCGATTTTGCTTTTTCACTTTTTTGAAGTATCTTTACTTGGCGTGTTTCTGAACGTATTGTATGTTCCGATTTATTCCATCATATTGCTGCCATTTTCACTGATTTCCCTCCTCATTCATTTATTACTGCCTTCCTTTGGTCAACCTCTCATATCATTATTGAATTTCACCTTCGTACTCTGCAATAAAGCCGCAGATGCAGCATCAGGATTGCCGCTCGCATCCATACCGTTTGGAAAGCCGCCTTTCCTCATGATGTTACTACTTGTTATTTCCCTTATAGGGTTATACCTGACTTGGGAAGTATCCTTTGAAAAAAGTAAAATCTGGTGCGGAATGATAATCGTCCTTTTACTTTTGCAATATAACTTACAAAGGTTCTCGCCTTTCGGTGAAGTGCAAATCATCGACGTAGGACAAGGTGACTCCATTTTCATTTCCCTGCCTTTCAATCGCGGTAATTATTTAATTGATACGGGCGGGCAAATTACATTTCCAATCGATACGTGGGCGATAAAGCGAAAGAAGTTCAACACGGCGGATGATATCATTATTCCATTATTGAAAAGTAAAGGAATCCACCAATTGGACAAATTGATTTTAACCCATCCGGATGCAGATCATATGGGAAGTGCAAAAGAATTAATAGATCATTTTAAAGTTGCGGAGATCATCATTGGAGGCTGGAGTGAAGAGCAATATAGGGATATGGATCTTGTAACCGTGGCGAAAGAGAAAAAAGTGAAAATGACCGTCCTGAAAAGGGGGGACCAATGGGTGGCGGGCGGAGTGCGGTTTGCTGTGCTAAGTCCATTTAAGCAAGAGGAAGATAAGAATGATTCATCCATCGTTCTATTCACGGAGCTTGGGGGAGTGTCATGGTTATTGACCGGCGATATGGGAGAAGAAGGGGAAAGGGAACTTTTGAGAACATTTCCGCAGTTGAAGGCGGATATCTTGAAGGTCGGTCACCATGGCAGTAAAACGTCTTCTTCCGCGCCCTTCCTTAAACAGCTGCAGCCGAAAGCGGCGCTTATTTCAGTTGGAAAAGATAACCGCTACGGGCACCCTCATGGAGACGTAATTGGGAATCTGGAGGGGAATGGCATAAAAGTGTTCAGGACGGACGAGGATGGTTCCATTATTTACAAGTATTACAAAAGCAGTGGAACCTTTCTGAAGACTCTCCCATAGTATATAGAAAATCAAAAAGAAAGAGACTGCAGCAGCAGCCTCCATCAGGAAAAATAAGTGCATGTAATGAATGAAATCAGGATCCGACAGCTTTAATGACGACAGCTATGGTGAACATGGCAGCGAAAAATACAAAAGAACCGATGAATCCTATAGCGGAATCAGCGACGTCATCTGTCTTTGATTGAACATTCTTTTCGAATTCGTTCATTATTTACCCCTCCTATTTCTGCTAATAGTATAAAACATTACCAAAAAAAAATCTACAGGCTTCATTCCTTCATTTCCTTTACTGACAAGAGTTGTCACAAATAGTTTGGGATTTTGAGGTCAAAATAAAAGTACAAACAAAGCAAGCGAAAAACGAAAAGCTCATTTGTTCTACATGAATACTCTACCCGCTTTCAAGGGAGATTACCCGGGCCTTTCTTGAAAGTGTTCATATAGATCCGGAATTAGCCCTTTTAAGGGCTAGTTCCCTTTATAGCTTGTCAAATGGTCCATCCACCTATACCATTAGAGAAGAATACATAGTAAAGAGGCGGATTCTATTGGTATTAGACGTTTGGAAAAGTATAAAAAAAGGGCAATTCGCGCCAGTATACTTGTTATATGGGACGGAAGCCTATCTAATTAATGAAACGAAGCAGCTATTGATCGACAATGTCCTTCATGAAGATGAGATGGATTTTAACTTTTCTCAATTTGATTTAGAAGAGACGCCTGTTGAAACTGCGCTTGAAGATGTCGAAACCCTCCCGTTTATCGGGGAAAGGCGCCTTGTCTTCATGCAAAACCCATTTTTTTTGACAGCTGAAAAAACGAAGTCAAGAGTTGAGCATAATGTGAAAAGACTGGAAGCGTATTTGGCTGATCCGGTTCCATATTCTATTGTCGTATTGACCGCACCTTATGAGAAACTGGATGAACGGAAAAAAATCACCAAGGAACTGAAGCGTAAGGCGGTTCTCGTTGAAGCGAAGAAGCTTGGTGATCATGAGTTAAAGGGGTGGGTGAAGGAGAGGGTCGAAGCTTCTTCAGTCCGAATAGATGAGCAGGCTACAGAGCTTTTACTTGAACTTGCAGGAACGAATCTGATGATGCTGACGAATGAACTGGATAAAATGGTGCTTTATACGGAAGCTGAGAAGCACATTACAGTCGAGGTAGTGGAAAAGCTGGTCGCAAAATCCCTTGAACAGAATATCTTCACACTTGTTGATCATGTGTTACAGAGAAAAATGGAGAGTGCCATGACGATACTGCACGATCTTCTCAGGCAGAATGAAGAGCCGATCAAGATCTTGAGTGTCATGGCAGGTCAGGTCAGGCTCATGTATCAAGTGAAGGAGCTTTCCCGTCAGGGCTATAGCCAGCAAAAAATTGCTGGTCAACTGAAGGTGCACCCTTACAGGGTAAAGCTGGCACTTGAAAAGACGGGGAAATTCCAGGAACGCGAGTTGTTGAGCATCATGAACGACTTAGCGGAAGCGGATTATAAAATGAAGACCGGCCAAGCAGATAAGGCAATCACGCTTGAACTGCTGCTTTTAAAAATTAGATGATAAAAAGGTGGCAGATATCCTGTCACCTTTTTTATGCAAAAAACGGCACAAAAAAAACGATCCGATTGGATCGTTTAATTTTTTGTCATTATGCGTTAAGAGCGTTAAGTCTTTTCGCTAAACGAGATTTTTTACGGGCTGCCGCATTTTTATGGATTAATCCTTTAGATGCAGCTTTGTCTAATTTCACAGCAGCTGTTAAAAGAGCTTCTTTAGCAGCTTCAACGTTTTCACCAGCTAATGCAACTTCAGCGTTTTTCACTGTAGTACGCATAGTTGATCTAACAGTAATGTTATGAACGCGTTTTTTGTCGTTGATTTTTACACGTTTAATAGCAGATTTAATGTTTGGCATTCCGTTCACCTCCTACAAAGAAATCGAGATTATATGAACTCGACTTTTCAAATCCATATCAAATAGCACAAGTGATATTCTATCAGACTGCTCATAAATATGCAATACTTCAGATTGAGAATCGAAAAGGAATTATAATTTCAGTAATAAATTCATCTCGTCATTATTCATTGTACCAAAAAAATGAATAATAAAAAAGCAAAAACGACAGAATGTTTAAGAGAGACTATTGAAAATACTAGATTAGATACAATTCAAACATCAGGAGGCCGTTATGGAAAATAAATTGGACCTTAGTGAATACGGAATTCGGACAGATTTGGCGATTGAAGCAAAGGAAATTGCCCTTGAACATAAAGGTGTAGTAGAGGAAGTGGATGTTTCCCGCATCGAAGGGGTCATTATTAAGGAAAAAGATGTGGATGATCTGAAGGTATCCTTAGTCGAGGTCACGGCTGAGGGGGAAAAAGAAATCGGAAAAAAACAGGGCAGCTATTTGACCATCGAGGTTCAGGGAATCCGCCAGCAGGATACGGAAACGCAGCAACGGGTGGAAAAGGTGTTCGCCAACGAACTGGCTTACTTCTTGAAACGGAATAAAATCACCAAGGAAAGCAGTTGTCTAGTTGTCGGTCTTGGTAATTGGAATGTTACCCCCGATGCTCTGGGACCTGCAGTCGTTGAGAACCTTGTAGTCACAAGACATTTGTTCGAATTGCAGCCAGAGTCCGTCAAGGAAGGCTATCGGCCGGTCAGTGCCATTTCCCCTGGGGTGATGGGGATTACCGGAATCGAAACGAGTGACATCATAAAAGGCGTCATCGAAAAAAGTAATCCTGATTTCCTTATCGTCGTTGACGCATTGGCTGCCCGTTCGATCGAACGGGTGAACTCTACGATTCAAATTACGGATACAGGCATCCATCCAGGGTCTGGTGTGGGAAATAAAAGAAAAGAATTGAGCCAGGATACACTGGGAGTTCCTGTTATAGCAATAGGAATACCTACTGTCGTGGATGCCGTATCCATTGCCAGCGATACGATAGATTATATTTTGAAGCACTTTGGCAAGGAACTGAATGAAGGGGACAGGCCATCACGTTCGTTGGCACCAGCTGGATTCAGTTTTGGGAAGCGCACAAAGCTGACCGAAGAGGATATGCCAGGTGAAAAGGAGCGCCAAACCTTCTTGGGAATGATAGGTGTCCTCCCTGATGAAGAGAAACGGAAATTGATTTATGAGGTATTGTCACCGCTTGGTCAAAATTTGATGGTTACACCAAAAGAAGTCGATGTTTTCATCGAGGATATGGCCAATTTGATAGCCAATGGTTTAAATGCAGCCTTGCATCATTCAATAAATCAAGATAATGCCGGCTATTACACCCGTTAAATCACTTTCAGTGCCCAAAAATGGTGTTCTACCCTTTCTAGCAAAGTCATAGGTATTAATAGACAAGCTATAGAGAGGGTGGAAAGATGAAAAGAAGAAATTCCCCAGGAATCATAACAGCCATTCACGGATCAACAATAATAAAAACTTTTCTAGGTATTCTCGCCTTGCTTCTTTTTGTTTTTTCAGTCAGTGGGGTCATGACTTCCCTAAGACCGGAGTATCGGATATCTTCTAACTCCGTACATACTGTAGCCAATCAATTCTCGGGAAAAATGCTGTTTTCGATGCTGGCCAACGAAAATCATTATCTTTTTAATGCCCTGCCGGAAGGTAAGAAGGAATCGATCATCACGAATCAATTGATAAAAGTCTCGACCAACATTTCACTTGAGGACCCGCGAAGTTTACTGGGAAGGGAGCTTCCTGGCTTTTCGATTTTTGATAATGAGATCCTCGTTGCTGGGGAAGGAACGAATTATACGAATATGCCGTATGAATCTTCACCGCCAGTGGATGTCCTGAATGAAGAAAGGGATGCATCCCTTCAAAACCTGGATGAGATTAAAGAACCGGATAAAGGAGTGACCAATCAGCCGAATCAAACGACCAATGGCCGGAAAGTGGTCGAGATATACCATAGCCATAACCGGGAGTCATATCTTCCATATTTAAAAGGGGTGACAGACCCCGATCTAGCCTACCATTCTAAAATCAATATTACGAAACTCGGGGAACGGATGGTTGAAGATTTGGCTGATAAGGGGATCGGCTCCTCGCTCGATAAAACGGATATCATGGGAAATCTGAATAATAAAGGATTGAATTATGCCAAATCGTATCAAGAATCACGGAAATCGGTCCAGACGGCATTGGCCAATAACAAAGATTTAGAATACCTGATTGATATCCACCGCGATTCAAAGCGGAAGAAACATACGACAATTACAATCAGAGGTAAAGAGTATGCCAAGATCGCCTTCGTGATCGGGGGGAATAACCCGAACTATGAAAAAAATGCCGCGCTTGCCAATAAGCTTCATAAAGCATTGGAGAAAAAATACCCAGGTATTTCCCGAGGGGTTATGAAACAGGGCGGATCTAGCCATAATGGTATATATAATCAGGATTTATCAGGCAATGCCATGCTTATTGAAGTTGGCGGTGTTGATAATACTTTCGAGGAAATGTACTTGACCGTTGATGCCTTTACCGAGGTTTTCAGTGAATTTTACTGGGATGCCAAAGCGGTGGATAACCCGACCGGGGATTCGGAAGCGAGGTAATTTGAAAGGAGTTCTCTTATCATGGTTCGATTTTGGTTGAAATGTACAGGGATTGTGCTCGTATTATTTTTAGGTGTTCTAATCGGGATGCAGCAAGCGAACGACGGGATGAAAAAAATGAAGGGGTATGAAGATCCCTCTTTGAATAGTGCATTCATCATTAACCAATCGGACCAAGGGGAGATGGAAGCGGATATCCTTGGCGAAAAAGTGACGAGTCATGATTTGGCGACGAAAAAAGAAAAGCTTGAAGAAATGAAAGCTTTCAACTTTTTCTCATCGATCGGCAAAACGCTTGGAGAAACCATATCAGGTGCCTTTCAAGCCCTTATTGATATGATTTAGGCAGGAAATAAGTTGATTGTGCCCTGCAAAAGGCTGCATCCGAATCCGGGATGCAGCCTTTTTTTATGCTTTGTCCTGCAATGATGCTTCTTTTGTAACTATTCTGTTGAATCTTGCATTTTCTATTGATATAATAAAAAATAGTGTATTGTGTCGACTAGTGGGAGTGAACGTCATGAATAGAGAAGAAAAATTAAAAAGACAATCAAAAATTCGTAACTTTTCCATCATCGCTCATATCGATCATGGTAAATCTACATTGGCGGATCGTATCATTGAAAAAACGAACGCCATGACTCAGCGTGAAATGAAGAGTCAGCTGTTGGATTCCATGGATTTAGAGCGTGAGCGTGGAATTACGATTAAATTGAATGCGATTCAATTGAAATATAACGCGAAAGATGGAGAAGAATACATCTTCCATCTTATTGATACACCGGGACATGTCGATTTTACGTATGAAGTGTCACGAAGCCTTGCAGCTTGTGAAGGCGCTGTCCTTGTTGTCGATGCGGCACAGGGAATTGAGGCCCAAACGCTTGCAAATGTGTATTTAGCTTTGGACAACAACCTTGAAATCATTCCGGTCATCAATAAAATTGATTTGCCGAGTGCAGATCCGGAACGGGTGCGCGGAGAAATCGAGGAAGTGATCGGATTGGATGCTTCCGATGCAGTTTTGGCTTCGGCTAAAGCCGGAATCGGAATCGAGGAGATTTTGGAGCAGGTCGTTGAATTGGTTCCAGCTCCGCAAGGTGATCCGGATGCTCCTTTCAAGGCGCTTATTTTCGATTCACTGTTTGATGCGTACCGCGGTGTAGTTGCCTATATCCGTGTTGTTGAGGGTTCCATTAAAGTGGGCGACAAAATCAAAATGATGTCCACTGGCAAGGAATTCGATGTTACCGAATTGGGTGTTTTCAACCCTAAAACACAGCTTTTGGATGAACTGAACGTCGGTGATGTAGGTTTCCTTACGGCATCCATTAAAAACGTTGGTGATACGACTGTCGGTGATACGATCACGAGTGCCGTGAATAGTGCGACAGAACCATTGCCGGGTTACAGGAAGATGAATCCGATGGTGTATTGCGGTTTATACCCAATTGACGCATCGAAATTCAATGATTTACGGGATGCGTTGGAGAAATTGGAATTGAACGATTCAGCGCTTCAGTTCGAAGCGGAATCATCGCAAGCATTGGGCTTCGGTTTCCGTTGCGGATTCCTTGGACTCCTTCATATGGAAATCATCCAGGAACGGATTGAACGTGAATTCAAAATCGATCTGATCACCACTGCACCGAGTGTTATTTATGATGTGGTGCAAACGGACGGAACGGTCCTGAAAGTGGATAACCCGTCCAATATGCCTGATGCTCAAAAGATCGAACGTGTCGAGGAGCCATATGTCAAAGCGACGATGATGGCACCGACGGAGTTTGTCGGGACGATCATGGAAATCTGTCAAAATAAACGCGGTAACTTCATTGATATGGAATATATCGATGAGACTCGTGTGAGCATTCATTATGAAATTCCATTATCGGAAATCGTGTATGATTTCTTCGATCAATTGAAATCCAATACAAGAGGCTATGCTTCATTCGATTATGAGCTGATCGGCTACAAACCGTCCAAGCTTGTGAAGATGGATATTTTACTGAATGCTGAAACTGTCGATGCTTTAAGTTTCATCGTTCATAAGGACTTTGCTTATGAACGCGGTAAAGTCATTGTTGAAAAATTGAAGAAATTGATTCCAAGGCAACAATTCGAAGTGCCGATCCAAGCGGCGATCGGGCAAAAAATCATCGCCCGTTCTTCGATTAGTGCAATGCGCAAAAACGTATTGGCTAAATGTTACGGCGGCGATATTTCCCGTAAACGTAAGTTGCTCGAAAAACAGAAAGAAGGTAAAAAGCGGATGAAACAAGTAGGTTCCGTTGAAGTTCCGCAAGAAGCTTTCATGGCTGTTTTGAAAATGGATGATACGACACCCAAAAAATAAATAAAATAAACGATAGTTAGAAAAAAGAGGGTAGAGGAGATCTAGCCTCTTTTTCTATCGACTCATTCGATTAAAAGGTTGTGAACACAATGATCAAAAGCGCTTACCTCCATATACCATTTTGTGAACATATTTGTCACTATTGTGATTTCAATAAAGTATTTTTGCAGGGACAGCCGGTCGATGAATATTTACAGATGATGAAAAGGGAAATGGTGATGCAGCTTTCCAAATACCCGACTGCAGGGTTGGATACGGTTTTCGTCGGTGGAGGGACACCGACCTCACTGGATGAAAAGCAGCTTGCATTCTTATGTGAAGCAATCAATGAAACCCTGCCCTTTGATCCCAAGAAGGCTGAATATACCTTTGAAGCCAATCCCGGGGATCTTTCAAGGGAAAAACTCAAGATACTTTATGATTCAGGGGTCAATAGACTTAGCTTTGGAGTGCAAAGCTTCAATGATGAATTATTAAAACGAATTGGCCGGACTCACCGGGCTTCAGAAGTATATGAAACGATCCATTTGGCTCAAGAAGTTGGCTTTACGAATATAAGCATCGACTTAATTTATGGATTGCCGGGCCAAACGATGGAAGATTTCAAGGATACACTGGATAAAGCGATCGCGCTTCAATTGCCGCACTACTCAAGCTACTCATTGATCGTTGAGCCGAAGACGGTTTTTTATAATCAGATGCGAAGAGGTAAATTAAACCTGCCGCCGCAGGAGCTCGAGGCTTCGATGTATGAGAGGCTGATGGAAGAGATGGAGAAGCATGGTCTGCATCAATATGAAATCAGTAATTTTGCCCGGGCTGGGTTTGAAAGCAGGCACAACCTGACATATTGGGATAATGTGGAGTATTATGGGATTGGTGCTGGTGCACATGGCTATACTGGAGGTAAAAGGGTGGCCAATCATGGGCCTGTGAAGAAATATATCACTCCATTGCTTTCGAACGAGCTGCCTGTGTTGGAAGAACATCCAGTACCGCTTCATGAACGGATGGAAGAGGAGATGTTTTTGGGTCTCCGGAAAACGCAAGGGGTTTCATTGGAAATCTTCAAGAATAAATTTTTTGTAGAAATGACGGAGATTTTCAGGAAACCGCTCGAAGAAGGATCGGCAAAGGGTTTGCTTAAGGTGGAAGGCGGGTTCGTGCGCTTGACTGAGCGGGGCAAACTGCTTGGAAATGAAGTGTTCCAAACATTTTTAGGCGTTATTGATTCCGATTGAAGGAAATCCATGTTATTTTAACGATGAATTAGCGGTTTTCATTGTTGACATCATAAGCTGCATTTGATAATTTATTAGTATATTAGCACTCGATGAGACAGAGTGCTAACAGAGGTGATCATACATGCTAACTGATCGTCAATTATTGATTCTACAAGTGATAATCGAGGATTTCATCCATTCTGCCCAGCCAGTCGGGTCACGAAGCTTGTCGAAGAAAGATGAAATCACGTTCAGCTCTGCCACAATTCGCAACGAAATGTCTGACCTTGAAGAAATGGGGTTTTTAGAAAAAACCCATACTTCTTCCGGTAGGATCCCTTCTGAAAAAGGGTATAGATATTATGTGGATCATTTACTTTCTCCTCAAGCTCCGAAAAAGAATGAAGTGAAGATTTTAAAATCCGTTTTTGTAGAACGAATTTATGAATTGGAAAAGATCGTTCAGAAGTCAGCGAAAATACTTTCGGAACTGACGAATTATACGGCGATTGTACTCGGACCAAAAGTGAATGAGCATAAGCTGAAAAAAATCCAGATCATTCCCTTAAGTCCCGAAACGGCAATAGCCATCATTATTACGGATACAGGTCATGTGGAAAATCGAATGATTTCCTTACCGCCTTCTTTTGATATAAATGAAATTGAAAAGATGGTGAATATATTGAATTCCCGTTTGGTCGATGTTCCGCTAGTTGATCTAAAGGATAAGATCTATAAGGAAGTGGCCGTTCTATTGAGCCGCCACATTCATAACTATGGATCGATGGTCTCGGTCCTTGCGGAGACCCTGACGGACACAAAGCCCGAAAAAATATTTTTCGGCGGGAAAACGAATATGCTGAGGCAGCCGGAGTTCCATGATATTGCGAAAGTAAGCACGCTTTTATCGATGATTGAGCAGGAACAGGGATTTTATGAACTAATTACTCAAAATCCATCGGGCATCCACGTCAAGATCGGCCGTGAAAATCAAAACACAGTGCTCGATGACTGCAGTTTGATTACGGCAACCTACTCAATCGGGCAGGAGCAAGTTGGCACATTGGCCATATTGGGTCCAACGAGAATGGAATATTCGAGAGTGATCAGTTTGCTTTCGTTTTTCTCGAAAGATTTAACGGCCCTGATGACAAAACTGTATCAAAAATAGTAGCAAAGGTAATATTGTTAAGGTGGCGGAGGAGTGTATTCCGCGGCCTGGCATATTACTTTAGCATAAATTGTATAACCCTTTTAGGGAGGTGAGATTGTGACAGAAAATAAAAACGAAGAACAAACATTGGAAAATGAAACAATCGAGGAAAGCGCTGCAGAAGCAGTTTTCGCTGAAGGAGAAATTCCAGCAGCGGAAGAAAACGATGGTCCTGTTGAAAAAGATGAACTTCAATTGGCTCAAGAAAAAATTGCCGAACTTGAGGCGAAAATCGAAGAAATGGATAACCGTTATCTTCGTCTGCAGGCCGATTTTGATAATTCAAGACGCCGTGCCAAGCTTGATATGGAGGCGGCTCAAAAATATAGAGTTCAAAGTATTGCTAGTGATTTAGTGGAGGCTCTTGATAATTTTGAAAGAGCAACAAAAATCGAAGCGGAAAATGAACAGACGAAATCTTTGCTATCCGGCATGGAAATGGTCTATAAAGCGATTACTGGTGCATTGGCTAAAGAAGGCATCGAACCGATCAGTTCGGTTGGCGAAGAGTTCGATCCGCGTTTGCATCAAGCGGTCATGCAAGTTCAAGATGAAAACTTCGGTTCGAACATCGTCGTCGAGGAATTCCAAAAAGGATACCTTCTTAAAGACCGTGTGATTCGACCTGCAATGGTAAAAGTGAACGAATAGGATTTTTACATATAAATAATTGGGAGGTAGTGAAACTATGAGCAAGATTATTGGTATTGACTTAGGTACAACAAACTCTTGTGTATCTGTACTTGAAGGCGGGGAACCAAAAGTAATCCCGAATCCGGAAGGAAACCGTACAACACCATCCGTAGTGGCATTCAAAAATGGAGAAAGGCAAGTTGGGGAAGTGGCAAAACGCCAAGCGATTACAAACCCTAACACGATTATTTCCATTAAACGCCATATGGGTACCAACCATAAAGAAGTAATTGAAGGAAAAGAATACTCACCTCAAGAAGTTTCTGCAATCATCCTTCAATACTTGAAATCATACGCTGAAGAGTATCTTGGCGAAAAAGTCACTAAAGCGGTTATCACTGTACCTGCTTACTTCAATGATGCAGAACGTCAAGCAACCAAGGATGCTGGTCAAATTGCCGGCCTTGAAGTGGAACGTATCATCAACGAACCGACAGCTGCAGCACTTGCATACGGTTTGGATAAAACGGAAGAAGATCAAACGATCCTTGTATTCGACCTTGGCGGCGGTACATTTGACGTATCGATCATGGAACTTGGAGACGGCGTTTTCGAAGTTAAGTCCACAGCCGGCGACAACCGTCTAGGTGGGGATGATTTCGACCAAGTCATCATCGATTACCTGGTTGAAGCATTCAAGAAAGAAAACGGAATCGACCTTTCAAAAGATAAAATGGCGGTTCAACGTTTGAAAGATGCAGCTGAAAAAGCGAAGAAAGATCTTTCTGGCGTAACGTCAACTCAAATTTCTTTACCGTTCATCACTGCTGGAGAAGCTGGCCCGCTTCACTTGGATGTAACGATGACTAGAGCTAAATTCGATGAGCTTTCCACAGGTCTTGTGGAACGTACGATGGGACCTACTCGTCAAGCATTGAAAGATGCTGGTCTTTCAGCATCTGAAATCGACAAAGTAATCCTTGTTGGTGGATCTACACGTATTCCTGCTGTCGTTGAAGCGATCAAAAAGGAAATCGGTCAAGAACCAAGCAAAGGTGTAAACCCTGATGAAGTGGTGGCTATGGGTGCTGCAATTCAAGGTGGCGTATTGACAGGTGATGTTAAAGACGTTGTCCTTCTTGATGTAACTCCACTTTCACTTGGAATTGAAACGATGGGCGGAGTATTCACGAAACTGATTGACCGTAATACTACGATTCCGACAAGTAAATCACAAGTATTCTCGACAGCGGCTGATAATCAAACGGCAGTTGATATCCATGTCCTTCAAGGTGAGCGTCCAATGTCAGCGGATAACAAAACTCTTGGTCGTTTCCAATTGAGTGACATTCCACCGGCACCGCGTGGAGTTCCGCAAGTTGAAGTGACATTCGATATCGATAAAAACGGTATCGTGAACGTTCGTGCGAAAGATCTTGGTACGAACAAAGAACAAGCAATCACCATCAAATCATCTTCAGGCCTTTCTGATGAAGAGATCGAACGCATGGTACGTGAAGCGGAAGAAAATGCCGATAGCGATAAACAACGTAAAGAAGAAGTTGAACTTCGTAACGAAGCAGATCAATTAGTTTTCCAAACGGAAAAAACGCTTAAAGATCTAGAAGGTAAAGTGGACGAAGCGGAAGTGACAAAAGCGAATGAAGCGAAGGATGAACTGAAAGCTGCAATCGAGAAAAATGAGCTTGAAGAAATCCGCGTGAAAAAAGATGCACTTAACGAAATCGTTCAAGCTTTGACAATGAAGCTTTATGAAGAAGCGGCAAAAGCTCAGCAAGCTGGCGAAGCGGGTGCTGGCGAGTCTGCTCAAGACGATAATGTCGTTGATGCTGAATACACTGAAGTGAACGAAGAAGAGAAAAAATAAAAAGTGCCCCAATCGGGACACTGATATATCGGGCAGTATTCTGCCCCATTGTAAAAAAGTCAAAGTCAGGTTATCTTGACTTTGGCTTTTTTTACAGTGAATGGAAACATTGTTGCAATCACTGATGGGGAATCGTGGGATTTTAGAGAAAAATGTGTGCAAATTGGGGCTGGCAATGCCATTTGCAAAAATGTGTTAAAGCCGTTTGTACTTTTCTAGTTGATTATTATCTTCGTTCAGTGATAATATTACCTTTATGTGAATCGAATCGGGAGTGGATTTTAGATATGAGTAAACGCGATTATTATGAGGTGTTAGGCCTTTCGAAAAGTGCTTCGAAGGATGAAATCAAAAAAGCGTATCGAAAGCTCTCCAAACAATATCACCCTGATATTAATAAAGCGGACGATGCTGCGGATAAATTCAAGGAAATTAAGGAAGCTTACGAAGTATTGAGTGACGAACAGAAAAAAGCCCATTATGACCAATTTGGACATACAGATCCCAATCAAGGCTTTGGCGGTCAGGACTTTGGCGGTTTCGGCGGTTTTGAAGATATTTTCAGTAGCTTCTTTGGTGGCGGCGGACGCAGGAGAGATCCTAATGCACCGCGTCAAGGAGCGGATTTACAGTACACGATGACGCTTTCGTTTGAAGAGGCTGCATTCGGAAAAGATACTGAGATCGAAATTCCGCGTGAAGAGGATTGCGGTACATGTAAAGGATCCGGTGCCAAACCAGGTACAAAGGTGGAAAACTGTTCACATTGTCAAGGAACCGGTCAATTGAATGTTGAACAAAACACAGCTTTCGGAAGGATTGTGAACCGGAGAGCATGTCACCATTGTCAAGGAACAGGAAAAATCATTCCTAATAAATGTTCAACATGCGGCGGCGACGGAAAAGTCCAAAAACGCAAAAAAATCCAAGTCAAGGTGCCAGCAGGAATTGATGATGGCCAGCAGTTGCGCGTAACAGGCCAAGGCGAGCCTGGAATCAATGGCGGCCCCGCAGGAGACCTGTATGTAGTCTTCCATGTGCGCAGCCATGAATTCTTTGAACGGGATGGCGATGATATTTATTGTGAAATGCCGGTTACTTTTGCCCAGGCAGCATTAGGGGATGAAATAGAAGTTCCGACGCTGCATGGAAAAGTGAAGCTGAAGATTCCAGCAGGTACACAAACTAGCACTCGTTTCCGTTTAAAGGGCAAAGGAGTTCCGAATGTCAGAGGATATGGCCAAGGAGATCAGCATGTGGTCGTATTGGTTGTCACGCCTAAGAAATTAACGGAAAAACAAAAGGACTTGCTTCGTGAGTTCAGTGATATCAGCGGACAAGGTGTAGATGAACAAGATGATGGCTTTTTCTCAAAAGTGAAGCGGGCTTTCAAAGATAGGTGAATAAAAGTAAAAAGAACAAATTGGGAGTTGGTAGATTATGAAGTGGTCTGAATTTGCAATCCAAACAACGAATGAAGCGGTTGAACCTGTTTCGAATATTCTTCATGAGGCAGGTGCGAGCGGTGTTGTCATTGAAGATCCTCTAGAATTAGTCAAGGAACGTGAAAATGTTTTTGGCGAAATCTACCACTTAAACCCCGATGATTATCCGGATGAAGGTGTAGTCATTAAGGCTTATCTGCCCGTAAACAGCTTCCTTGGCGATACCATTGATGCTATTAAGGAATCAATCAATAATCTCCAACTTTTTGATATTGACCTTGGGAAAAATGTTGTTTCAATTAGTGAAGTGAATGAAGAAGAGTGGGCGACGGCTTGGAAAAAATATTATAACCCCGTCAAGATATCCGAACGTTTTACCATCGTGCCAACGTGGGAAGACTATACTCCGGTAAGCAGTGACGAATTGATCATTGAACTTGATCCAGGCATGGCCTTCGGAACGGGAACACACCCGACGACGGTCATGTGTATCCAAGCGCTGGAACGAACAGTAACGCCTGGGGATTTAGTCGTTGATGTAGGAACTGGTTCTGGTGTTCTAAGCATTGCAGCTGCATTATTGGATGCAAAGCGAATCCAGTCACTTGATTTGGATGAAGTGGCA
The DNA here is from genome assembly GCF_058783805.1 of Peribacillus sp. FW305-BF15. Taxonomy (NCBI): domain Bacteria; kingdom Bacillati; phylum Bacillota; class Bacilli; order Caryophanales; family Bacillaceae; genus Peribacillus; species Peribacillus sp. FW305-BF15. Next base: position 157,239 of record NZ_JBYSYV010000007.1, read on the forward strand.
GTACAGTCAGCCAAGCAAAACGTTGAACTAAATAACGTGCAGGATAAAGTGTCCGTGTCACAAGGCAACTTATTGGATGGAGTAAATGAACAAGCGGATATCGTCGTGGCTAATATTCTTGCCGAAGTGATCATGCGTTTTACGGATGATGTAGCGAAAGTCGTTAAACCTGGCGGATTTTTCATCGCTTCCGGAATCATTCAAACTAAGAAACAAGATGTGAAGGAAGCGATTATAGCATCTGGTTTCACCGTTGAGGAAACGATCTTGATGGAAGATTGGGTGGCAATAATCGCAAAAAGAAATGCTTAATTGGAAAAGTTACTCTGATTATCGGTTTTTTTGATAGTCAGAGTACCTTTTTTTAGCTTGAATCTTTGCACGGCTTGCATTCTGGATTCCCGACTGTTAGCCTGTGAGTTATTTAGACTAGACGAAGTAGGTGGCAGTGTGCAACGGTATTTTCTTAACGAAGCAGATATCAATGGAAACATGGTGACGATATCAGGTGATGATTTTCACCATATCGCCAGAGTGATGAGAATGGGACCAGGTGAGCGGATCATCACGGTGAAAGGTAATGGCATGACAGCAATCGCGGAAATTTCGGAAATTACTGATGATGCTGTAATAGGTACGGTAACTGAATGGAAGAATGAAGAAAAGGAACTTCCTGTAAGGGTAGTGATTGCGAGCGGTCTGCCTAAAGGGGATAAATTGGAATATATCGTTCAAAAGGGCACTGAACTGGGTGCCGTTGAATTTATCCCTTTTATTGCTGCTCGTTCGGTGGTAAAATGGGACCACAAAAAGGTAGGCAAGAAATTGGAGAGGCTCCAGAAGATTTCAAAAGAGGCGGCTGAGCAATCTCACCGCACGGTTATCCCTGCCATCAAGGAACCGATGACGGCAGATCAGCTAGCTGGGTATGCAACTGGTTTCGATCATAAATTAATCGCTTTTGAAGAAGAGGCAAAACGGGGGGAAACTTCTGTACTCGCTTCTGTCTTGAAAGATATTACTGCTGGGCAATCCATCCTATTCGTTTTTGGGCCTGAAGGTGGTTTAGCAGATAAGGAAATTGAAAAACTGACTGATGCCGGTTTTATGGCTTGCGGTCTTGGACCAAGAATATTAAGAACTGAAACAGCACCTTTATATGCACTTTCCGCTGTTTCTTATCATGTAGAACTTTTGAGGTGATGAAAAATGGCAACGGTCGCTTTCCATACATTAGGCTGTAAAGTGAATCATTATGAAACAGAGGCTATATGGCAATTATTCAAAACTGGGGGATATGATCGTGTTGAGTTTGAAAATACATCAGATGTATATGTCATCAACACATGCACGGTGACAAACACTGGCGATAAGAAAAGCCGTCAGGTCATCCGTCGTGCCATTCGTAAGAATCCGAATGCCGTCATAGCGGTAACGGGATGTTACGCACAGACATCGCCGGCAGAAATCATGGCCATACCAGGTGTGGATATTGTTGTAGGAACACAAGACAGGGTTAAACTGCTTGATTACATTGAGCAATTCAAGGTTGAGCGTGAACCAATCAATGCCGTAGGTAATATCATGAAAAACCGTGTCTACGAAGAGTTGGATGTACCTGCTTTTACAGACCGTACACGCGCTTCATTGAAGATTCAGGAAGGCTGCAATAATTTCTGCACTTTCTGCATCATTCCTTGGGCACGTGGCTTGATGCGTTCCCGCGATCCAAAAGAAGTCGTTCACCAGGCTGAACAGCTTGTTGAGGCAGGCTATAAGGAGCTAGTCCTTACCGGAATCCATACGGGCGGCTACGGAGACGATTTGAAAGACTATAATTTGGCGATGCTGCTGCGTGACTTGGAAAAAGTCGATGGGCTGAAGCGTATCCGTATTTCATCCATTGAAGCCAGCCAAATTACAGATGAGATCATTGAAGTGCTGACGAATTCGAAAAAAGTGGTACGTCATTTGCATATACCAATCCAATCGGGTTCCGATACCGTTCTAAAACGGATGAGACGTAAATATACGATGGATTTCTTCGGTGATCGAATCGAAAAGCTGAAAATTGCACTTCCGGGCCTTGCTGTTACCTCTGATGTCATCGTAGGTTTCCCAGGTGAAACTGAAGAAGAATTCATGGAGACATATAACTTTATAGAAAAATATAAATTCTCCGAACTTCATGTTTTCCCTTATTCAAAACGGACAGGGACTCCGGCTGCCCGTATGGGAGATCAAGTGGATGAAGATATCAAAAATGAACGAGTCCACCGCCTTATTACGTTGTCGGATCAGTTGGCAAAAGAGTATGCCTCCCGATTCGAGGGGGAAGTTCTGGAAGTCATTCCTGAAACGAAGTTGGAAAATGGCCTTTATGAGGGCTACTCAGATAATTACATGAAAATCGTCTTCCCGGCATCGGAAGAAATGGTCGGTGAAATCGTCAAAGTTAAAATCACAAAATCTGGCTATCCATTTAGTGAAGGTCAGTTCGTGACGGTCGTGAAGGATTTTCCGTTGCAACAAGCATCCAATATCTAATCAAAGACAGCGGTAAATCGCTGTCTTTGAGTTTGTAGACAAAAGGGAGTTCTATCTAGATTGTTAAACTAAGTTGATTGGAACGTAGGGTACGAGACTCCTGCGGGAAAAGCGCGTCCTAGGGAGACCCCACAGGCGCCAAGAGCGCCGAGGAGGCTCCCGGACCGCCCGCGGAAAGCGAGTGCCTGGAGTGGAAATCAACGTTCATATTTTACACTCCCTCAAAGTAGGCAATCTTAATTAATATCGAGTTTGTTCACAGTCTGTAAGGCAGCGGTTAACCGCTGTCTTTTTTTATTATCCTTTTTTAGATGTGTTTTCTTGGCGCTTTCGGGTAAAGACTATATATATCGTCAAAATGGATAAACTATGGTATCATGAGAGGTACGTACAACTAGGTATAGATTGTTTTTGAGGAGGATTTATTAATGTCACAAAATGTAGCAGGTTTAATTGACCACACGTTATTAAAAGCAGATGCAACCAAAGAGCAAATAAAGGTATTATGCGAAGAAGCGAGAGAGTATAACTTTGCTTCCGTATGCGTAAACCCAACTTGGGTGAAATATGCAAGTGAACTTTTGGAAGGTTCAGAAGTGAAAGTTTGTACGGTAATCGGCTTCCCTCTAGGTGCAAACACACCGGAAACCAAAGCTTTTGAAACGAAAGATGCCATCGCCAATGGTGCTCACGAAGTCGATATGGTGATCAATATCGGCGCATTGAAGGACAAGGATGATGAGTTGGTAGAGCGGGATATTCGTGCTGTGGTAGCGGCATCCACTGGTAAGGCTCTTTCAAAAGTGATCATTGAAACTTCTTTATTGACCGATGAAGAAAAAGTCCGTGCATGTGAATTGGCCGTAAAAGCCGGAACGGATTATGTGAAAACATCAACTGGTTTTTCGACCGGCGGAGCGACAGTTGAAGATATCGCGCTTATGAGAAAAACGGTTGGCCCGAATATCGGTGTCAAAGCTTCAGGCGGGGTCCGCAACACGAGCGATGCCCAGAATGTGATAGAAGCTGGTGCAACAAGAATTGGAGCGAGTGCAGGTGTCTCCATCGTGAAGGGCTTAACGGCTGATTCCGATTATTGATTTTGTAAGGACCGTATAATTCCCTAAAATAAAGCAGGCGGAGAAAAATGAATTATTTTTTCTCCGCCTGTTTTTTATTGATTCCAAAAATAATTCAACTGGCAATTTCCCTTGCCCGTATATTGGCCTATTTCTTCCATAAAAAAAGAGGTCTTGTATCATTTATGGAACCCATACATTCAAAAATAAGTTTATTGTGGATTTAATAGATATAAGAAGGTATCAACAGGGAGTAAACATGCTTATATTAAATTGGTTTTTCATTTTGAATGGTAAAATGCATGGTGAAATTTTACCATTCAATAACCGTTTTATTTATAATGGCAGTAACTGTTTTTTATCTAACATCATTCTCTAATGAAAGTTTGCTGATTTTGATAGTAGCTGTTGTATTATTGAGTGGTTTGAGCTTATTGAACCATAAAACTAATTATAAAAGGTTAGCTGAAATCGATGACCATCCTTATTATCTATGCGTTTAGGTTAATCTTATTTATGGCTGTCCCATAGTCAGTTGCCAATGACTTTTGGACAGCTCTTATTTTTTTAAGTGTGGCCGATGCACCCAAAGAATGAGGTTGGAGAATCGCCGTGCGAATGGCAAGACGGCCAAAGAAGTCAAGATATTGAAAATGACACTGGCATGCGCGAGCTGTGTCCCTTTGTTTTCGGTGAAATAGGCAGCCGTACTTTCCAGGATGTCCACAAAAGGCAGGAATGCGACAACCCCGATGATGTTCAGCCAAATATGTGCATAAGCTGTGAAGGCAGCTTGTCTGCCAGAACCGATGCTGGCCATGTATCCGGTGATGCAAGTGCCGATATTCGATCCGAGCATGATGATGATTGCCGAGGACACGGATAACTCCCCATTCATCAAAAAACTCATGGCTATCCCGATGGTTGCAGAACTGGAGTGAATGAGTGCCGTCAATAATAACCCGGCAATCAGGGCATAACTCATATGGCTCTCTATGTACTGGATAAGCGTTTGTATGGATGGATAGGCTGCAATCGGTGTCGAAAGCGTTTTAAAACCGCTCATCGCCGCGAAGATGGCCGAGATTCCGATCAGGGACATTCCTAGGCTTCTCGGGAATGCTTTTGGCATGAAGCAAAGGAAAGCGCCGCTTACGACACCGGGAATGATCCAGCGATCCAAAGAGAAAGTCATGAACTCTGCTGTAAAGGTGGATCCGATATTCGTTCCAAGAATGATCCCGATTGTTTGCGGGAATGTTAAGCTTCCTGCGGAAACGAGGCCGACCGTCATGACCATGACCGCCGAGCTGCTCTGCAGGATCCCGGTAAAGATGGTTCCGGCCAAGAAGCCTTTCCATGGCTTATCCGTAACCTTTGAGAGAAATGCTTTTAATGCTGAACCGGACATATTGAACAGTCCGATTCGTAAAACCGACATACCTGCCAGAAATATCGCTATGAATAAAATGAAAAAAAATAGCTCATGCATGACTGTCACCTCATAGTAAGCTTATGGCCCATTAACGGGGGACATGCTATAAATTGGAATTTCATGCAAGTTGAATCATCGCTTAGTGAAAAATTATGATAATAACATGATTATATTCAAAATAAGTTTGATTTTATTGGTTGACCTGCTAAAGATGATATATTATAATTGTTTAGTACATGTATAACATGTTGACAACTTGAGTTAGTGTGTTGTTTTCGGAGGGAGGGAAAGAGATGTCTAAAACCGTCGTTCGTAAAAACGAATCGCTTGAAGATGCTCTTCGTCGTTTCAAACGTACTGTATCTAAAGCAGGATCGCTTCAGGAAGCTAGGAAGCGTGAATTTTATGAAAAACCAAGCGTAAAACGTAAGAAAAAGTCTGAAGCTGCAAGAAAACGTAAATTCTAAGAGAGGGTGGAAAGATGAGTCTTCTCGAGCGTTTAAATAATGATATGAAACAAGCGATGAAGAACAAGGAAAAGGACAAACTATCTGTTATTCGGATGCTGAAAGCTTCTATTCAAAACGAAGCCTTGAAGCAGAGACAAGATTTAACAGATGATGAAGAATTGACAGTGCTCTCTCGCGAATTAAAACAACGCAAAGACTCCCTCCAGGAGTTTGAAAACGCAGGTCGTTCAGATCTCGTGGATAAAGTCCGCACCGAACTAGTATACGTAGAGGCATATATGCCTCAGCAACTTTCAGAAGAAGACATTTCTAAAATCGTTAACGAAACGATTTTAGAAGTCAATGCAACATCCAAAGCAGATATGGGCCGAGTTATGGGAGCTTTAATGCCTAAAGTTAAAGGTAAAGCGGATGGTTCTCTAGTTAACAAATTAGTACAACAACATCTATCTTAAACTCTAAACTTAAAACTCGAAACCTAACCGCAGGCAAATTGCCTGTGGTTTTTGTGTATTTCATGAATTTTATGCGTATATTATTGAAACGAAGCCCAAGATAATTGTGGCACTTTTAATTTTATTTGCTTTTTTTTGAAACCTTTTTCATATACATACGTAATAACTAAAGAACAGGGTAAAGGGTTGCTTCAATTGCTCCTTATTCGAATTTTAGTTGCGGGCTGAATTTACTGGTAAGTTCCTGGATAATGGGACACTTACCGCGTTTAATACGGGAAAGGGGGCGTTCCGTTGAAAATTTGGCGTTATTTTTCTGTTCTCCTATTTGGATTGCTGTTCACCATGTCTTCCTTTGGTGGAGCGACGGTATCTGCAAACGAGAAGATCGTTTACCATGTACCCATTGAAGAAACGGTGGAAAAGGGACTCTCGGCCTTTTTGGAACGAGCACTGACCACTGCTGAAGCAGCAGATGCAGATCTTGTCGTTTTCGAGGTGAATACCCCTGGAGGTGCTGTGGATGCAGCGGGGGAAATTGCAAAGTTACTGGCGGATTCACCAATAAAGACAGTTGCCTATGTCAATAACAGGGCTTTATCTGCAGGGGCATACATTTCTTTAAGTGCGGATGAGATCTATATGGTTCCGAGTGCCACCATGGGATCTGCAGCTGTGATTGATTCAACAGGGAACGCTGCAAGTAAGAAAGCGCAATCTTATTGGTTGGCTGCCATGAAGACCGCTGCTGAACAAAATGGACGTGATCCCATATACGCCCAGGCGATGGCGGATGTTGACATCGATTTACCCGAATATGGAGCGGAAAAAGGGAAGCTGCTGACATTTACAGCCGAACAGGCAAAAAAGGCTGGGTATAGCGAAGGCACCGTCTCTGGAAAAGCGGAGCTGTATAGAATACTTGGAGTTGAAGATGCTGATATTCGGACAATCGAAGAAAGCTTTCCTGAGAAACTAGCCCGCTTTTTGACCAACCCGATCGTCGTTCCCATTTTATTAACGATAGCGGGAATCGGGATTGTGATGGAATTGTTTTCACCCGGTTTTGGAATTCCGGGCGTAATTGGAATCACCAGTCTTGTCTTATTCTTCTATGGTCATCTTGTCGCCGGTATCACCGGATACGAATCGTTAGCGATGTTCATCATTGGGGTCATTCTCGTACTAATTGAATTTTTTATCCCAGGGGGGATTATCGGGCTGCTCGGGTTTACAGCGGTAGTGGGGAGTCTATTCCTTGCGACAGGTGATCCGGTCCATATGACGATCTCCTTGCTAATTGCGGTCACCGTATCCATTTTGGTATTCATCCTACTTGTAAAGGTGTTTGGAAAACAGATGAAATTTTTCAGGAAAATGATATTAACCGATGCAACAAAAACGGAACAAGGATATGTCAGCAATCCGAATCGTTTGGATTTATTAGGTGCAGAAGGGAAGGCCCTAACAGATTTGAGGCCTTCAGGAACAGCTTTGGTCAAAGAAGAAAGAGTGGATGTCGTGACCGAAGGGAGCTTTATTTCCAAAGGTTCGACAATCATTATCGTTAAAGTTGAAGGATCAAGGGTAGTCGTCCGGGAAATTCCGGATTCAAATTAAAATTAAAGGATACAGGAAGGATGAATCATTAAGTGATAACTTCAGGAACGGTATTTATTGTACTGGCAGTGATTGCTGCTATCATCGTATTGGCAGTGTTTTTCACATTCGTACCAGTCATGTTATGGATTTCCGCTTTAGCGGCAGGAGTCAAAATCAGTATATTTACATTAGTTGGGATGAGGCTTCGCCGTGTTATACCAAGCAGGGTCGTCAATCCCCTTATCAAGGCCCATAAGGCTGGAATCAATGTTTCGACGAATCAATTGGAGAGCCATTACCTTGCAGGCGGTAATGTCGATCGAGTGGTGAATGCATTAATTGCTGCAGAACGCGCCAATATCACGTTACCTTTCGAACGGGGTGCAGCCATTGACCTTGCCGGTCGTGATGTACTGCAAGCCGTTCAAATGAGCGTTAACCCGAAAGTGATCGAAACTCCATTCATCTCAGGTGTGGCGATGAATGGTATTGAAGTGAAAGCGAAGGCAAGGATCACGGTCCGGGCCAATATTGAACGCCTAGTCGGTGGTGCCGGTGAAGAGACGATCATTGCCCGTGTAGGGGAAGGGATCGTATCGACGATCGGTGCTTCGCAAATGCATACGGATGTACTGGAACATCCCGATTTGATTTCAAGAACGGTTTTATCGAAAGGGTTGGATTCGGGGACGGCATTCGAAATTCTTTCCATTGATATTGCTGAAGTGGATATCGGTAAAAATATCGGGGCCATATTACAGACGGACCAAGCCGAAGCCGATAAGAAAATAGCCCAGGCAAAGGCCGAAGAACGACGTGCGATGGCCGTTGCACTTGAACAGGAAATGGTTGCCCGTGTTCAGGAAATGAGAGCGAAGGTTGTTCAATCCGAAGCGGAAGTTCCGCTGGCCATGGCCGATGCACTGAAAAGCGGAAACCTTGGAGTGATGGATTATATGAATATCCAAAATATCACGGCCGATACGGATATGCGCGGTTCTATCAGTAAAATATCCGAAAATCCAAAAGATAACAACAATAACCATAATAATAATTAGATCAGGGAAGGAAGGTCTTTAAATGGGAGATTTTATTGATTTCTTTCTCAAGAACCCATTCCTTATCATTGTCTTGATCGGTATTTTAACGTCCATGTTAGGAAAGAAAAAACAGGCTCAAGATCCTAACACCCCTCCGAAAAAGAAATGGCAGGAGGTCATGCAGGAGCTTCAAGGTGAAATGCAGCAAGGGAATCAGCAGCAAAGACCTGCACCTGCTCCCGTAAGGAAAGTCGAACAGCAGGCAGCACAGGCTGCAGAAGTGATCGATGAGACGACGAACGAAGCGAACAAAAGGATTGCGGAGCTTAGACGGCTACAGCAGAAGTACGATCAAGAGCGTTTGTATCAAAAAGCGAAGGCAGATCAACTCACTTCAACGATTGCTGATAATAACAGTCCGGTCTATCGCAAAGGACCGTCTTTTGGCAAAAAGCAGCTGATTGATGGCATCATCATGTCAGAAGTGCTGGGACCGCCAAGGGCGAAGAGAAGTCTTCAAAGGTCCAGAAGGTGATTCGGAGCCCCGGGCTTTTTTAGACCTTCATTAAATGAGCATGAAAAAATAGACTTTCATTCACTTATAATTTTGTGCTAGAACCCTCTTTCATTTCATACATTGAGATGAAAGGGGGTTCTTTTTTATGGCACGCAATTGGGGAAAAAAAGTGAAACAGCTTATGACCAAAACAATGGACCTTCCGCAAGATGTCATGATGGACCTGCCGCGAATTACAATGATCGGACAATTACATATTTATATTGAAAACCATCGTGGCTTATTGGCTTTTACAGACAGCGAAGTACGATTGATGCTGAAAAATGGGCAGTTGCTGATAAAGGGAAATGCCTTTGTCATAAAGACGATTTTGCCGGAAGAAATCATGCTCGAAGGCAAAATTGACAAGGTTTATTTTATCAATGAATGATCCCGGGAGGTCTCCATGAAAAACCAATGGACAAACTATTATACAGGCTATGTAAAGGTGAAGGCTTATGGAAAAGGTGCAGAACGGTTAATTAATATGCTGACGAGAAGGGGGCTTCATATCTGGGATGTGAAGCGTGTCGGAAGTGAAGCCCTGATTTTCCATATGGATATCAGGGATATCCCCAAACTACGTCAGGTCATGCGTAAGAGTGATTGTAAAGTAAAGTTCATGCAGGGAAAGGGTTTCCCTTTCCTGATGAAGAGAGTCATGAAAAACAGCGGGTTTTTAGCGGGGATGATCGCTTTCCTGCTATGTATATTTGTACTTTCCAATATGGTATGGGGCATCGAGGTTCAAGATGCCAAACCGGCAACCGAGCATGCCATCCGGAAAGAATTGGACAAGATGGGCGTGAAGATCGGTAAAGTGCAATTCTTTGTTGATGATGTGGATACGATTCAGCGTAAGCTGTCGGACCGGATCGGTGCATTGACATGGGTGGGGGTCGAGCTAAAGGGAACGACATATCATTTTCGGGTTGTGGAAAAACGGCAGCCTAAAGAGGTCGAGAAAACATCTCCACAGAATTTGGTAGCATCAAAAAAAGCGATCATCGCTGATATGTTCGTTGAAAAAGGACAATCTATTGTTAATGTGAATGATTATGTAGGAAAAGGACAACTTCTTGTTTCAGGATTGATTGGTAAAGAGGATAAACAGGAAATTGTATCCGCAAAGGGAGTAATAAAAGGGAAAACGTGGTATAAAGCGAAAGTGGAAGTTCCGTTAAAAACCAAGTTTTCTGTTTTTAACGGAGATGAAACGAGCAAGCACTTTTTGAAAATGGGGGGCTTTTCCCTTCCGGTATGGGGCTTCAAAGATCCGGGATATGAAAAACAGGAAAAGGAAACGACAGTGAGGCCTTTTCACTTTCTTCAATGGGAGCTGCCGATTTCTTATAAACAAGTGACCTTAAGGAGCAAGGAAGATATTGTGCGAAGCTATACGGAGAAAGAAGCGGTGGAGGAAGGCCGAAAAATGGCCAAAGCGGAATTAAAAAAACATTTAGACGAAGAAGATGAAATCGTCGAAGAAAAAATTTTGCACGAAAGCATGGAGAATGGTAAAGTTAAATTGTCTATACATTACCAAGTTATTGAAGATATAGCGATTGGACAGCCAATCATTCAAGGAGACTAACGAATGGCAGATGATGTGAAAGTAATTAAGCTCGAAATCGAATCACCCAATGAAGCGATCGCGTTATTGGGCAATGGAGATTCAAATGTAAAAGTGCTCGAAGAGGAACTTGGCATTTCCGTCATAACCCGAGGTGAAGCGGTGAGTGTTGCCGGGGATATCGAGCGGGTAACGATGGGGGAGGAAATCCTCAAGGCATTATTGACTGTAGTCAGAAAAGGAATTGCAATCAGTTCCAGAGATGTGCTTTATGCAATTGAATTGGCAAGAAAAGGCACATTGGAGTATTTCGGTGAATTATATAATGAGGAAATCGCTAAAACGGCTAAGGGGAAATCCATTAAAGTCAAAACAATCGGGCAGAGATACTATATCCAGGCAATAAAGAAACAGGATCTTGTCTTTGGAATTGGGCCTGCCGGAACCGGGAAGACCTATCTTGCTGTAGTGATGGCCATCAATGCTTTGAAAAATGGACATGTTAAACGGATCATCCTGACACGGCCTGCCGTCGAAGCAGGGGAGAGCCTAGGTTTCCTGCCTGGTGATTTGAAGGAAAAGGTAGATCCTTATCTAAGACCGCTGTATGACGCTCTCCATGACCTCCTGGGGATGGAACAGACGCAAAGGATGATAGAGCGCGGAACGATCGAAATAGCTCCCCTGGCTTATATGAGGGGTCGTACGCTTGAAGATGCCTTTGTCATATTGGATGAAGCCCAGAATACGACGGAAGCCCAAATGAAGATGTTCTTGACCAGGCTTGGTTTCGGATCGAAAATGGTCATTACGGGAGACCGGACCCAGATTGACCTTCCAAAAGGCATGAAGTCAGGTCTTGTCCGGGTAGAAGAGATATTGAAGAATGTTAAAGGCCTTTCCTTTGTTTATTTTGAACAAAGTGATGTAGTAAGGCATCCGCTTGTCGCTAAAATCATTACTGCTTACGAGCAGGCGAAGTCATAAGAAAAAATCCGCCATTTCAATCGGCGGATTTTTCGTGATGTGTCTAAATGACGAACTTTATGGTGGAAAAGTGGATATGAAATGACAGAACCTTTACATTTATCAATACGAAGGTGAAAATTCATATGAAAACTGTTATGATTTTACATATCTAGAATAATAAACATCATTTTTTTAGGAGGACCTTCCTTGAATCGTATCCAGAAATTTTTCACTCAAATAAAAGGGCTGTTGGTCCATCGTTTTTTTCAAGTGCTTTTGTTCATCATACTTGGTTTGTTTGCGTATGGTTTAATGTTCTCCAATGTGAAGCCGGAAAGGGTTCAGGTAGAGCTTTTTAAGCCTGCGGAACAAACGATCCGATCAACCAAGACTGTGGAAGATACCTATAAGACGGAACAGGAAAAAGAAGAGATTTCAAAACAGGTGGCGGATGTTTATTCTTTAAAAAAAGAATATGCCAAAAATAAAGTCGATCTGATTTCATCCATTTTCGATTCAGCGATTGAGGTGAATAAAGAAACGGACCCCGATGAAGATCATAAAGAAGATGAGGATAAAAAAGAGACCGTAAAGACGGATGCTCAAAAAGTTTCGATATTAAAAGAAAAATTGACTGATGAAGTGAATAAAAATATCGAGGAATCCGTTTTCCTGGCATTGGTGCAGGCGGATGAAGATGAGTTGAAAATAGCGAAGGATTCGACCATTACGGCAGTGAATAATGTGATGAGCTCCCGAATCGCTGCAAGTGACGTCGAAAATGCCAAGAAAAAGGTTGTAGAGGAATTGGGTTATATGAGCATTAGTGGCGATATGAAAAAAGCCTCCACTTCCCTTGCGCGTACGGCAATCATTCAGAATGTATTTTTCGATAAGGACAAAACCGAGGAACAGCGAAGGAAAGCGGTTGAAAGCGTGGAGCCGATCAGGATCCTTCAAGGCCAGATCATCGTTGAAGAAAATCAGTTAGTGGACAGGGATGTATATAGGCAGCTTGAACTGGCAGGCTTCTTAAATACGGAGTCCACCATTTACCCGTATATCGGCCTGCTGTTATTCATATTCCTGACTTTTGCGGCTTTTTATTATTATTTCTACTATTCCGTTTCCAAAAAGGATAACAAGTACAATCAGTTATTGATCTTCAGTCTTGTCTTTATCCTTTCAATGGCTACCATGAAAACGGTCAGCATTCTGGCAGACCTGAAAAACTCGAACTTGGAATACATTTTTCCGGGTGCCATGGCGGCGATGCTCATCAAGATATTATTGAATGATAGGTTAGCGGTAGCAATGATCATATTGTTAGGTTCGTATGGTACGATTATATTTAATGGTGATACACCTGGAAATCTGGATTTCTCGATGGGGCTTTATATCATTTTCGGGGGATTGACGGCAATCATCATCCTATCCAGGCCCAATTTCAAATCAAAGGTGCTGGTAGCGGGGCTGCTGTTGTCTTTAATCAATATGACATTTGTTTTTTCGCTCATCTTTATTATGGACAGCCATTATACTAGAATGGAGTACTTGTATTATGCTTCTGCTGCCCTAGGTTCTGGAGTGGGTGCAGCCGTTTTGACAATGGGCCTGTTACCGTTTTTCGAGGCTGGTTTCGGGATTTTATCATCGATTAAGCTTATCGAGCTCGCGAATCCCAATCATCCGTTATTGCGGAAGATCTTGATTGAGGCTCCGGGGACATATCATCATAGTGTAATGGTCGCCAATTTGGCGGAATCGGCTTGTGAAGCCATCGGCTCGAATGGCTTGCTGGCAAGGGTCGGCAGTTATTATCATGATATCGGTAAAACGAAGCGGCCGCACTTCTTCATCGAAAATCAGATGAGTGAAGAGAACCCGCATGATCGGCTGCAGCCGGAAACGAGCAGGGATGTCATCATTGCCCATGCCTTAGATGGCGGGGAGATGCTGCGCAGTCACAAATTCCCGAAAGAGATTGTGGATATTGCAGAGCAGCATCATGGGACCACATTATTGAAATTTTTCTACCATAAGGCAAAAAAACAGGATGAGTCCACACTCGAGGCTGCCTACCGATATCCCGGGCCGAGGGCGATAATGAAGGAAGTGGCCGTCATCGGCATAGCCGATAGTGTGGAAGCTGCAGTGAGGTCGATGAAGCACCCAACTCCGGAGAAGATTGAAGAGCTGGTTAGTTTCATCATTCAGGACAGGATTTCTGACGGACAATTTGATGAATGTGACATTACTATGAGAGAATTAAGTATCGTGAAGCATTCCTTATGTGAATCGCTGAATGGTATCTTCCACTCCAGGATTGAATATCCGGAGCCGGATAAATTAGGACAGAAGGTGAAAGAATGATTTTAGCTATCGATTTAATGGATGAAACGAATGAAGTAACGGAGGAAGCTCAGCAGCTTGTTGAAAGCATTCTTCAATTTGCGGCAAGAAAAGAAAACATTGAAAAAGACACCGAGCTGTCTGTTACATTTGTAGACAATGATAGGATTCGGGAAATCAATAAAGAATATCGTCATAAAGATTCAGCTACAGATGTCATTTCTTTTGCGCTTGAAGAAATGGGGGAAGATGAAGTGGAAATTGTCGGAGCGGAAATGCCCCGCATGTTAGGTGATATCATCATTTCCATTGAACGCACGAAAGAACAAGCTGATGAATATGGTCATTCATTTGACCGGGAACTTGGATTTTTAGCACTGCATGGTTTTCTTCATTTATTGGGATTCGACCACATGAATGAAGAAGATGAAAAAGTGATGTTCACAAAACAAAAGGAGATCTTGGAAGAATATGGACTTTCAAGAGAAGGATAAAAAAAAGTATCCTTTATTAAAAAGTTTCTCTTTCGCCTGTCAGGGAATTTTGGAGGCTGTTCGGACTGAACGCAATATCAAGATTCATTTCGCGTTAACGGCAATCGTCGTATTCTTTGGTTGGCACTTCTCATTGAATGGGATGGAGTGGCTTTTCATTTTGGCGGCCATAGCCGGTACGATTACGTTGGAGCTCGTTAATTCCGCGATTGAAAGGGTAGTGGACCTGGTAACGGACCAAATCCATCCGCTTGCCAAGCAGGCAAAAGATATTGCAGCCGGAGCTGTATTCATATATGCTATATTTTCTATAATAGTTGGATTGATTATCTTTTTGCCTAAGGTTGGCCTGTAGGTTGCCGAAATGGCACTCAATTTGAAAGGAAGATGTGAATTGAATACAAAAGAATTGATTGAGGAAGCTAAAAAAGCAAGGGATAAAGCTTATGTGCCTTACTCCAAGTTTAAGGTGGGGGCAGCCCTTTTAACTGCTGATGGAAAGGTCTATCATGGTTGTAATATAGAAAATGCTGCATACAGCATGTGTAATTGCGCCGAAAGGACAGCTTTATTCAGCGCTTATGCCCATGACGATAAAAAATTCACCAAACTTGCAGTCGTGGCGGATACCGATGGTCCCGTCGCTCCATGCGGGGCATGCAGGCAGGTAATTTCAGAACTGTGCGAAAAGGATATGCCGGTCGTTTTGACCAACTTACATGGGGATATAAAAGAACTAACAGTACAGGAATTGCTTCCAGGAGCTTTTTCACCGGAGGATTTAAATGGATAAACTATTTGACGATACACAAGTAAAAGGTTACAAATCAGGTTTCATTTCAATAATTGGACGACCTAATGTTGGAAAAAGTACATTTCTGAATCGGGTCATCGGCCAGAAAATCGCCATTATGAGTGATAAACCGCAAACTACAAGAAATAAGGTCCAGGGTGTACTTACGCAAAACGATTCACAAATGATTTTCATCGATACACCAGGCATTCATAAACCAAAGCATAAGCTTGGCGACTTCATGATGAAAGTGGCAACGAATACATTGAAGGAAGTCGATTTGATTCTCTTCATGATCAATGCGACTGAAGGATACGGACGCGGTGACGAGTTCATCATCGAAAAACTTCAATCCGTAAAAACGCCTGTTTTCCTGGTCGTAAACAAAATCGATGCGATGCATCCAGATGATTTACTTCCGATCATTGAAAAATATCAACAGCTTTACCCTTTTGCGGCAGTCGTTCCGATTTCTGCGCTTGAAGGAAATAATGTGGATACACTGCTTGAACAAATCAAAGAGCATCTGCCTGAAGGTCCCCAGTTCTACCCAGCTGACCAAGTGACCGACCATCCTGAACGTTTTATCATTTCCGAATTGGTCCGCGAGAAGGTACTGCACCTGACACGGGAAGAAATTCCGCATTCAGTGGCTGTTGTCATCGATTCAATTAAAAAAATGGACAATAGCGACACCATCAATGTCATGGCGACTATCGTTGTCGAACGGGATTCACAAAAAGGCATTGTCATCGGAAAGCAAGGGAAAATGCTTAAAGAAGTCGGCAGCCGTGCCAGGGTGGATATCGAAAACCTATTAGGCTCTAAAGTTTTCTTGGAACTATGGGTGAAGGTACAGAAGGATTGGCGTAACAAAGCAAGCCAGCTTCGTGATTACGGCTTCAATGAAAGCGAGTATTAATTAACAAAATTTACGCATCATGAAAGTTAGGAAAACGGTCAAGCTAATCATATGGTCGGATATTCATATTGCTAGTTAAAAATGAAAGGTGGGCTTTATATGTTGGATTTTACCTGGGAATTATTCACTGAAACAGGTAATGTGGACACCTATTTGCTGTTTAAGGAGATAGAAGTCGAAAGACAGGAAAGACACTTGGGATTGAATGATGAGCTAGCAGAAATTGATTTTCCTGTTTCATAGGTTAGCCTTGGCGAGCATGGGTGGTGTCTTGGTATGCTCCAAAAATGTGAGGGCATTGTCATAAGGCGAACTGCATATGGAGAAAACAACAAAATCATTACTATATATACCCGTGAGCTAGGGAAAATTGGCGTCATGGCGAGAGGGGCCAGTAAACCTAACAGCAGGCTTTCTGCCGTCACACAGCTTTTTTGCTCCGGGTATTTTCTTGTAACCACATCAACCGGACTCGGCAGTCTTCAGCAAGGCGAAATGGTCGATTCACTCCGTTTCATAAGGGAGGATCTTTTTGCCACCGCTTATGCTTCATATATTGTTGAATTGCTTGATAAAAGCGTCGAGGATAAGAAACCGAATCCATATTTGTATGAATTGCTTTCGCAAACCTTGCATTACATAAACGAGGAATATGACGCGGAGGTTTTGACATTCATTTTTGAAATGAAGATGCTGCCCGTCAATGGGATTAACCCAGTGCTGAATCAGTGTGCTGTATGTGGTGAAACGGAAGGGGAATTCTCCTTCTCGCTTCGGGAAGCGGGCTTTATTTGTCACCGCTGTCTGGGGAAAGATCCTTATCATTTTAAAATTTCACCTGCAGCCGTCAAATTGCTTCGGATTTTTTATTATTTAGATTTATCAAGGCTCGGAAACATTTCCGTCAAGCCTGAAACGAAAAAAGAACTGCGGAAGATCATCGATGCATATTATGAGGAATATTCCGGTCTGCTTTTGAAATCAAAAAAGTTCCTGAAACAGATTGATACGATGAAAGATATGTTTTAGGTTCTGACCTATTGACATTCCATGCTAGTTTGTATAAAATTCTAATCATCAAAATAAGAAGATTGCGTTGATGGAAAAGAGTATCTGTCATTCTCCATAAAAAGCGAACCCGGGACGGTGGAAGCCGGGATATGGATTTACAGGGAAGGGCGTTTCCGGAGCATGTTGCTTTGAAAAGAGGCCGTTTTGTTAACGGCAATTAGGGTGGAACCGCGGGTAAACTCTCGTCCCTATGCATTTCGCATAGGGACGGGAGTTTTTTGTTTGCCAAAATGTAATGGGTTTCCGACCTATAATCTAAAAGCCGTTTAAATAACCTGGAGGTGTACGATGAATATTCAAAATATGATTTTAACGTTACAAAAGCATTGGTCTGAGCAAGGCTGCATATTGATGAATGCTTATGATGTCGAGAAAGGGGCAGGTACGATGAGCCCATACACGTTCCTGAGAGCCATTGGACCGGAGCCTTGGAGCGTGGCTTACGTAGAGCCTTCCCGCCGTCCTGCTGACGGTCGTTATGGTGAGAACCCTAATCGACTGTATCAGCATCATCAGTTCCAAGTGATCATGAAGCCGTCTCCTGACAATATCCAAGAGTTGTATTTGGATTCATTACGTGCTTTAGGGATAAATCCGCTCGAGCATGATATTCGCTTTGTGGAGGACAATTGGGAAAATCCATCTCTAGGGTGTGCCGGACTCGGTTGGGAAGTGTGGCTTGATGGAATGGAAATCACGCAATTTACATATTTCCAACAGGTGGGCGGCCTTGAGTGTAAACCGGTTTCCGTGGAAATTACATACGGGATCGAACGTCTCGCCTCTTACATTCAAGATAAGGAAAACGTATTTGACCTAGAATGGACAGATGGATTCACTGTTCGCGATATATTTGGTCAGCCGGAATACGAACATTCGAAATATACGTTCGAAACCTCCGACCTTGACATGCTGTTTCAGCTTTTCACGATGTATGAAAAGGAAGCGCATCGACAAATGGAAGAAGGACTTGTACATCCTGCATATGATTATGTTTTGAAATGTTCCCATACATTTAACCTTTTGGATGCCAAAGGTGCCATCTCGGTGACGGAAAGAACGGGTTATATTGCCCGGTGCCGTAACTTAGCGCGTAAGGTTGCCAAAACCTTCTATGAAGAGCGGGAAAAATTAGGCTTCCCGATCCTGAAAGTGAAAGGGGAGAATACAAATGAGCAAGCGTGATTTGTTATTGGAGATTGGATTGGAAGAGCTGCCTGCCCGTTTTGTGACAGCATCAATGAAACAGTTGTCAGATAAAGTGCAGAAATGGCTAACGGAAAAAGCGATAGAATTCGGGACGGTTGAAGCTTTTTCCACACCAAGACGTTTGGCCGTATTGGTGAAGGACGTGGAAGAATCCCAAAAGGATATCGAAGAAGAGGCAAAAGGTCCGGCCAAAAAAATCGCGTTGGACAGCGAAGGCAACTGGTCTAAAGCAGCATTGGGATTCGTCAGGGGTCAAGGCATGACTTCAGAGGACATATATTTTAAAGAACTCAAGGGTGTTGAATATGTCCATGTGAATAAATTCATAAAAGGACAGCAGACCGTTCAGCTTTTATCTGAGCTTGCTGAAATCATCAGCGGCATGACGTTCCCGAAAAATATGCGCTGGGCCAATCAGGAGCTCCGCTTCGTCCGTCCGATTAAATGGCTGATTGCCTTATTTGGCAATGAAATAGTGCCATTCAGCATTGCTGATGTGGAAACGGGCCGTGAAACAAAAGGACATCGTTTCTTAGGCAATAGCGCCATCATCGAGCAGCCGGAACGGTACGAAGATACGCTGACAGAACAATTTGTAATGGCAGATCCAGATAAACGCCGGCAAGTTATATTGGATCAGATTAAAGAGCTTGAGCAGGAGAAAGGCTGGATCATCCCTGTCGATGAAGATCTGCTTGAAGAGGTAAATAATTTGGTAGAGTATCCAACGGTGTTATTTGGACATTTTGAAGAAGAATTCCTTGAGCTTCCTGCTGAGGTACTTATCACATCAATGAAGGAACACCAACGTTATTTCCCTGTTAAAGATCAAGAAGGGAACCTGCTTGCTTACTTTGTAACCGTGCGCAACGGCGATGACCGCCATTTGGATAAGGTTTCTAAAGGTAATGAAAAAGTATTGCGTGCCCGCTTATCGGATGCAGCATTTTTCTATAAAGAAGATCAGAAAAAAGAGATTTCGGATGCTTTGAAAAAGCTTGACAGCATCGTTTATCATGAAGAAATCGGTACATTGGCCGAGAAAACTGCCCGGGTAACTGAAGTGACCGGTGCTCTTGCGGATGCTTTGAATTTAAAGGCGGAAAAAGAAATGGCGCTTCGTACAGCGGCAATTGCCAAGTTCGATTTGGTAAGTAATATGGTTTATGAATTCCCTGAATTGCAAGGGTATATGGGTGAAAAATATGCTCTCTTAAAAGGGGAAGCCAAAGAAGTGGCCGCGGCTATCAATGAACATTATATGCCAAGGCATGCGGATGATGCTGTACCGCCTTCAGTCATTGGCGCGGTTGTGAGTTTGGCTGAAAAAATTGATACATTGTCTTCGTTCTTCGCTATTGGCGTCATCCCGACAGGTTCCCAGGATCCTTACGCATTAAGAAGGCAGGCGAGCGGTGTCGTCCAAATTCTAGCTGAGAAGAAATGGAATATTTCATTAGAGGAGCTTATTGTTTTAGGTCTTAAAGGACCGGAATCAAAAGGTATCTTAAAACGTGATCTTGAAGAAGTTAAAGCGGATATGTTCACATTCTTTAAAGCACGTGTCAAACACATGCTTCAAGAACAGCAAATCCGTTACGATTTGATTGACGCAGTTTTGTTCAATGAGATCGGTTATATCCACTCAATCGTGGAACGTGCACATGTATTGGATGCGAAAAAAGAAGAAGCAGGCTTTAAGGAAAGCCTGGAAGCTTTAAGCCGGGTCATGAACATTGCCGTAAAATGTGACAATCAGGTGACAGTCGACCCTGCTGCCTTTGAAAATGATCAAGAAAATGCGTTATATGTAAAATATCAAAAAGTGGCAATGCGTTATATGGAATCTAAAGATGAGAATGATCGGTTTGAAGAGCTTGTTTCGCTTCAATCGGAAATAGAGTCATATTTCGAGAATACAATGGTCATGGCAGAGGATGAAGCAATCCGCAACAACCGTTTATCCTTAATGAAGGAAATCAGTGATTTGGTTGCAGGTTTTGCTGCCATGAATAAAATCATCCTTACATGATCGAAAGGATGTATGGAATCGGAAACCCTTTGAATATGGGTTTCCGATTTCTTAAAAAGATAAATGGTCAATAAATAGGACAAAAATGCCCTAATTAAATTATTTAGTATATAATTATTAAATGAATAACTTTTGTTACTTTACTCTGCGAAAGCAGTGGGGTGGTGATTATAATCCAATTGAATAAGCGTCAGGAACAAATTTTACAAATTGTAAAAGAAAACGGACCGATTACTGGAGAACATATTGCGGATAGATTGAACCTTACCAGGGCGACACTTCGCCCGGATTTAGCGATTTTAACGATGGCAGGTTTTCTTGATGCCCGGCCAAGAGTGGGGTATTTCTATACAGGCAGGTCAGGGACACAGCTTTTGACAGATAGCCTTAACCATCTTTATGTACGGGACTACCAATCGATACCTGTCGTCGTTGACGAGGGCATTTCCGTATACGATGCAATCGTCATGATGTTTTTAGAAGATGTCGGAACAATGTTCGTCGTCGATAAGCATGCATTGCTTGTTGGTGTCTTATCAAGGAAAGACTTATTGCGTGCGAGTATTGGGAAACAAGAGCTTAACTCCATTCCAGTCAATATCATCATGACTAGGATGCCCAATATTACAATGTGTTCAAAAGAAGACCTTTTGATTGATGTTGCCAAAAAACTGATTGATAAACAAATCGACTCATTACCGGTCGTCAAAGACACAGAAAAGGGCTATGAAGTAATTGGAAGGATTACAAAAACCAATATTACGAAAGCATTCGTAGCTTTGGCTGATGAAGGCTATTAGGGGGCTTGCAAAAGGAATGACGGAGAATATGAACGGTTCTATTATATATGTTGTATCGGATTCAGTAGGAGAAACAGCGGAATTGGTCACAAAAGCCGCTGCAAGCCAGTTCTCGGGATCTGCTTTTTCCATAAAGAGAATTCCGTATATTGAAGATGAACAAAACGTGGATGAAGTGATATCACTGGCTAAGTTGGATGGGGCAATCATTGCTTATACTCTGGTGAAGCCAGCAATTAGAGCGTATATGAAAGCACAGGTCGAGAAAGAAAACCTGGCTGCTTATGACATTTTAGGGCCGCTCATGGACATCCTTCAGGAAAGGGCTCCAAAAGGGCCGCTTAATGAACCTGGTCTGGTAAGAAAGCTGGATGATGACTATTTCAAGCGTGTGGAAGCCATTGAATTTGCTGTAAAATATGATGATGGACGTGACCCTCGCGGCATTTTACGTGCAGACATCGTCCTTGTGGGTGTTTCACGCACTTCCAAAACGCCATTATCACAATATTTAGCCCACAAACGCTATAAAGTGGCGAACGTACCTTTAGTGCCTGAAGTGGAACCGCCAGAAGAGCTGTTCCTGGTACCTCCTGAAAAATGCATTGGTTTAAAGATCAGCCCGGAAAAGCTGAACCATATTCGTAAAGAACGATTAAAGTCACTTGGGCTCAATGATCATGCCATTTACGCAAATGTGGAGCGCATAAAAGAAGAATTGACATACTTTGATAAAATCATATCAAGGCTGAATTGTCCTATCATTGATGTAACCAATAAAGCTGTTGAAGAAACAGCCAATTTAATCATCAATATCCTTCAAAACAAAAACCGTTGATCCTTAAATTAAGGCAAATCAAAATGTGAGCTAGACACTCTATGTGTCAGCTCACATTTTAATGCCAAGGTCAAATAAGGGATTAATAAGAATAAATTCAAAATAATTACATAAAATTCCTCTTAGTTTCCTCGTGCAAATCCATTGATTTGCATGAAAACACATTCGGGATTTAAATGTTGGCATCTTCTAATCAAATAGACTATAATAAAAAATTGTGAGAAAAAAGTAATCTTAAGGTTTAGACTTAATTAATAAGGAATAAACTAAAGGTTAATGAGATGTCAAGGTTTTTATCATAAAAATAATTCGACATGTTCCGTATAATTCAGGAAGGGCTGGTCTTTTTCAAGGCAAATGAGGTGCTTTCACTTGCATAAACAGGTATTCTTTGAAGGATAATGTTTGCTCTTTTAGAGGGAACGCTTTGAATCATGCTGGAAATTCACCATATCTTCATAAAGTTTAGGGGAGAAAAAGGATTATGCAGAAAGATGTAGAATTAGAAGGTATGAATAATAAACCTACGATACACGTCGATGCCGATGCATGCCCGGTGAAAGACGAAATCCTTCATTGTGCAAGTTTGCACGAAATTGAAGTCTGTTTTGTTGCATCATATAAAAATATGATGAATAACCCTGAAGGTAAATGGGTATATGTCGATGCAGACAAAGAAGCGGCAGATCTTTATATAGTAAACTCAGTAAAAAAGGGTGATATTGTCGTTACTGCAGATATTGGTTTGGCTGGGACACTGCTTCCTAAAAACGTTTATGTCCTTTCGCCAAGGGGAAAAGAATACACGGAAGAGAATATTTTCATGCTTTTGGATATGCGTTATCAGTCGGCGAAACTCCGCAGGCAGGGTAAGCATACGAAAGGGCCGAAAGCATTCACAAAGGAAGATCGTGCATGTTTTACAAATAAACTTATGAAAACATTGTCGAACTTTGCAGGGAATTAGGAAACAGTATCGAATAAGAAACTATCACCAATATTGCAAGGTGGAAAAATGATAAATGGCCGTATAGAAGATGAGAAAATTAATCAAATTCGTGAAGCTGTTGACATTGTTGATTTAATTGGGGAGTATGTCCAGCTGAAGAAGCAGGGGCGCAATTACTTTGGCCTATGTCCTTTTCATGGTGAAAACTCGCCCTCGTTTTCCGTTTCAACGGAAAAACAAATCTTTCACTGTTTCGGTTGCGGGGCAGGCGGAAATATTTTTACCTTCTTAATGGATATAGAAGGCTACAGCTTTGTGGAATCTGCAAAAGTTTTAGCTGAAAAAGGAAATGTTCCTTTGGAAGTTGAAATCAATAAGGATTCCAAGCGTTCCAACATGCCGGCAGGCGCTCAGCAAATGGTTGAAGCCCATGACCTGCTGAGGAAGTTTTATCATCATCTCCTCGTTAATACGAAAGAGGGGCAGGATGCTCTCGAATATTTACTTAAACGAGGGTTTACTGAAGAGACGATAGAAAAGTTCCAAATTGGCTACTCCTTGGATTCATGGGACTTCGTGTCCAAGTTTCTTTTAAAACGCGGGTTTCCAGCGGAATACATGGAGCAGGCAGGGCTTATTATTTTCAGGGAAAAAGACGAGTCATATTTTGACCGTTTCAGAAATAGAGTCATGTTTCCAATTATGGATCATCAAGGAAATACGATTGCGTTTTCAGGAAGAGCAATGGGGGACGATGAGCCCAAATATTTGAATAGTCCTGAAACGCCAATCTTTAATAAAAGTAAAACTTTATATAATTTCCATCATGCAAGACCACACATACGAAAGAAAGAACAAGCAGTCATTTTTGAAGGCTTTGCCGATTGCATTTCAGCAGTTGGCGCAGGTGTGGAGAATGCGGTCGCTACAATGGGCACTGCCCTGACGGACCAACATATCCAGCTTTTAAAAAGAAATACTGACCAGATACTTATTTGCTACGATTCGGACTCAGCGGGATTGAACGCTGCCAATCGTGCAGTCAATATGCTACAGGACCATGAGTTTTCCGTGAAAGTCGCTCTCATGCCTGATAACCTGGACCCCGATGACTACATAAAGGAATTCGGTGAAAAAAGCTTTGTTTCTGAAGTAATAGGGGCCAGTTTAACCTACATGGCATTCAAAATGCATTATTTGCGTCGAGGGAAAAATGTAAATAATGAAGGAGATCGAATTCAATATATCGAAGAAGTCCTTAAAGAAATTTCGCGATTGCCCAATGCAGTGGAGAGGGATCATTATCTCCGGCAGCTATCCTCTGAATTTTCCCTTTCATTGGATGCGCTGGAACAGCAGCAGCGTCAGGTGTTCTTTACGGAACGCAAGAAGGGGACATTGCCGCAGCCAGCAGCCCAAAAGAAAATGGCCCTGCAATATGAGCATAAGTTAAAACCTGCTCACCATAATGCTGAAACGAAGTTGATTGCCCATATGCTGAAAAGCAGGGATATGACTTTCAAAATTCAGCAGTTGCTTGGGCAAACGGTCTTTCATGTAGATGAACATCAGGCAATCATCACCTATTTATATGCGTTCTATGAAGATGGACACGAACCGGATACAAGCTTTTTCCTTACTTATTTACCGGATCCAAACTTGAGAAGGATCGTTTCGGAAATAGAAATGATGTCAGTGAATGAGGAAGTTACCGATAAAGAACTGACCGATTGTATAAATCAAGTGTTGAAATATGAAAAGTTGTTAAAGATAAAAGAAAAACAAGTTGAAGAAAAAGATGCAGTTAGACGAAGTGATTATGTCACTGCTGCACAAATTGCCATGGAAATCATTAAATTGCGTAAAATGTTGTAGTCGTTTAGGTGTAAGTCCTGGAAGGAGGGGAACTAATGGCTGAAAAACCAGCACGTTCCAAACAAGTTGATAATGAATTTAGCCTTGAACAGGTGAAAGAAAAACTACTAGAGCTAGGTAAAAAACGAGGCTCTTTGACTTTAGAAAAAATCGCTGAAATGATTGGCGGTTTTGAGTTGGATTCCGATCAAATGGATGAGTTCTATGAGGTGTTAGCAGAAAACGGCGTCGAAATACTCACTGATGGTGAGGAAGACGAAGATGAAGATGATCCAGATGAGAAGAAACTTGCAAAAGAAGAAGAGTTTGACTTAAATGATTTAAGTGTTCCTCCTGGCGTGAAAATTAATGACCCAGTACGCATGTATTTAAAGGAAATTGGCCGGGTCGACCTTTTATCTGCAGAAGAGGAAATCTCTTTGGCGACGAGAATTGAAGATGGAGATGAAGAAGCGAAACGCCGTTTGGCAGAAGCTAACCTACGTCTTGTTGTCAGTATCGCCAAGCGTTATGTCGGACGCGGAATGCTTTTCCTTGATTTGATTCAGGAAGGTAATATGGGACTTATCAAAGCTGTGGAAAAATTTGATTACCGCAAGGGATTCAAATTCAGTACGTATGCAACATGGTGGATTCGCCAAGCGATAACCCGTGCCATTGCCGACCAAGCAAGAACGATCCGGATACCGGTGCATATGGTGGAAACCATCAATAAATTGATTCGTGTCCAAAGACAGCTTCTTCAGGATTTAGGACGTGAACCTTCACCGGAAGAAATTGCGGAGGATATGGACCTGACTCCCGAAAAAGTTCGTGAAATCTTGAAAATAGCTCAGGAGCCTGTTTCATTGGAAACGCCAATAGGTGAAGAAGACGATTCACATTTAGGTGATTTCATTGAAGATCAGGATGCGACTTCCCCATCGGAGCATGCAGCATATGAACTATTGAAAGAACAGCTTGAAGACGTATTGGATACTCTTACTGACCGTGAAGAGAACGTCTTGAGACTCCGCTTTGGACTTGATGATGGCCGTACCCGTACTCTTGAAGAGGTAGGTAAAGTGTTTGGGGTCACCCGCGAGCGTATCCGTCAAATCGAAGCGAAGGCGCTGCGTAAACTGAGACATCCAAGCCGAAGCAAACGATTGAAAGATTTCCTTGAATAGAATATATGCCCTTAACAGAGCCCTCTTTGAATGCCCAGCGTTCGGGAGCGGCTCTTTTTTTTCAATTCCGATGTAAAAATATCCTAATCAGAACAATGGTTATCTGTTTTTCCGTATAAAGGAAAAAGATTTAAAAGCTTAGCCGTTAAAAAGAAGATCATCATGAGGATGTGAGATTCATGGATGAAATGAGAAAGAAAATCATCATTCAAGAAATAAACTCCTGGAGGGAAAGTCGTATGCTTCCGGAGCAATATTGTAATTACCTGCTTGCATTATACGGTCAAGGCGAAATTCCGCCATCAAAATCGAATGAAACCGCGAGCAAAAAAAACGACATCTTTTTCGGGGTGTTGAATGGAACTTTTTTTGCATTTATTGTATTTTTGAATTATTTTACTGAAATAACCATAAGAATGCAAATGCTTATGACAACAATTTCAATACTTGTCTTTGGGCTGGCAGTCCGCCGCTTAAAAGGCAGGAAAATCATTTTTCAGATGGCGTTGATGGGGATGGTACTATCATTGCTTTTATTAACTGTCAGTTTGGCGGAATTCATGGCACCCGGCAAAGCGAGTATCCTTTATATTTTCTTATTCATTAATTGCGGACTCTGGATTTTATTGGGCTATAAGCTGAAGCTGCTCCATTTTTCCATAGCGGGAAGCCTTGGAGCACTGGTCACTCTTTATTTTTTAATAATATAATTCAAGGACACTCCAGCGGTTTTAAATAATGATTTTTGGGTATTATGAAACATATGTAAGAAAAAGTAAAAATGTTTGGAAATATACATAAGTTTTTGACAATTTTAAGAAATTATATAATATCTTCTATTTTTGGGCTTTTACTTGAAACTCTTTTCAAGTAAAATAATATATAGCTGTTTGTATATAATATTAAATATGGTAAGTTTAGGTTCTACATAGGGGAGGAAATACTATGAAGCGCAATCCAGTAATGCCTTTTATTATTATCATGGTTTTTGGTATTGGACTTATGTTTTTACTTTCGTTTAAAGGTTTGGGTGATGCCAAAGATCTTGCCAAGGAAAAAGAGGGCGGCGGAAAGACAGAAGAAACAGAAAGTGCCTCAGCATCACCTGAGGACATTTATAAGCAAAACTGTATCTCTTGTCATGGTGACGCCTATCAAGGCGGTGTCGGGCCTGCTCTAAAAGGAGTTGGCGATCGCCTTTCGGTGGACGAGGTTAAAAACGTGATCACTAATGGACGAGGTGCAATGCCACCAGGTTTAGTCGAAGAACAGAACATTGACGCCATGGCCAAATATATTCATGGACTGAAATAAGTCATGAAACTGACTCAAGAAATCGTTGGAAAGCGAACTTTTTGAGTCAGTTTTTCATTTTTCGGAGAAGGAAGATTCCAGATTGCAGTTTTTCTTTGCCCATATATAGAAAGAACCCTTTTTCTCCTTTCTGTAATTTTTCGATTGAACTTGGTATAATCGAATGGGAAAGTAATTATAGCAAGACATTATTTGAATTAAGAGAGTTGATAAATATGAATCATGAAAAACTATCGATGAGATTAGAACGTGTTGCCATACATATACCAAAAGGAAGCATCCTGGCAGACATAGGATCAGACCATGCTTACTTGCCGTGCTATGCGGTGACTAACGGCTTGTGTGTCAGCGCCATAGCAGGTGAGGTTGTAGAAGGACCCTATCAGTCAGCACGCAAGCAAGTGGCAATGACGGGTCTTGGAGACAAGATAGAGGTCCGTAAAGGAGATGGGCTTGAAGTATTGAATCCCGATGAAGCGACATGCATTACGATTGCAGGCATGGGAGGGACTTTAATATCAAGTATATTGGAAAGCGGAAAAGCGAAACTCGGCAAGGCAGAAAGGCTAATCCTTCAGCCTAATGTCGGTGCAGCGAATGTTCGCAGCTGGCTGATCGAAAACGGCTGGGAGCTTTGTGGAGAGGAGATCCTTGAGGAAGATGGGAAGATCTATGAGATCTTAATTGCCAAAAAAGGAGACCCGCTCCGCCCTTATGGTGTAAACAAGCAAACGGGCCTCACTTTCGGTCCATTCTTAAGAGAGCAATTCAGTGATATTTTCATAAAAAAATGGCGGCTTGAGAAAAAACATTTGGAGAGAATCATCGAACAATTGGATGAAAGCGGAAGAAGCGGACTGGAAACGAAGCGCAATGAATTGAAATCTCAAATTTCGGTAATCGAGGAGGTGCTTAAAGGTTGAAGACAGTGAATGGTCACAAAATCATTGAGATGTTTGAACAATTCTCCCCAAAGCATTATGCAATGGAGGGAGATCCAATCGGGCTGCATGTCGGGCAGCTAAATAAGCCGGTTACTAAAGTGCTGATTGCCCTTGATGTGCTGGAAGAGGTTGTAGACGAAGCGATCGAACATGGCGTGGAATTGATCATTGCCCACCATCCGTTAATTTACCGACCATTGAAAAGGATCGATACAAACACAACTGGAGGCCGCATCATCGAAAAGCTGATCAAACATGATATCGCTGTTTACGCTGCACATACCAATTTGGATGTTGCTAAGGGCGGAGTGAATGATTTGCTTGCCGAAGCTCTTCAATTGCAGGACACAGAGGTATTGATTCCAACCTATGAGACAGCTCTTAAGAAATTGGTCGTATATGTTCCAAAGACCGACGAACAAAAAGTGAGGGAAGCCCTGGGCAAGGCGGGGGCCGGAGCGATCGGGAACTACAGCAATTGTTCGTTTTCGGGGGAAGGTACCGGACGCTTCTTGCCAGGTGAAGGCAGTGAACCGGTTATCGGCTCTGAAGGAAGGCTTGAAGAAGTAGCTGAAATGCGGATTGAAACGATATTCCCGGAAAATATCGAGAAGAAAGTACTAGCTGCGATGATTAAAGCCCATCCATATGAAGAGGTTGCTCACGATATATATAAACTGGAGAATAAAGGGGAGTCACTTGGCTTAGGAAAGATTGGTGTACTTGCCGAAGAAATGACGCTTGAACAATTTTCCGAACATGTGAAGCGGACACTCGATGTTGAAAAGGTGCGTGTCGTGGGAGATCTGCAAAGTCCGATAAAAAAAGTGGCCGTTTTGGGCGGAGACGGCAATAAATACTTTACGACAGCAAAATTCAAGGGTGCCGATGTTTACGTTACAGGTGATATGTATTACCATACAGCCCATGACGCGATGATGATTGGACTGAATATCGTCGATCCCGGCCACAATGTTGAAAAGGTGATGAAAAAAGGGGTGGCACGATTCCTTGAAAAAACGTGCCGCGAAAAGAACTTCGATGTGGAATTCATTCCATCCAGGCTGAATACAGACCCATTCCGCTTCATTTGATAACACGAAAAAGGCAGCCTTAGTGGCTGCCTTTGTATTTGTGCAATCATTTCTTCACTTTAATTTTAGGTAAAATTTTATGCAATGGCGTTTTCTTTTCGGTATTCCAAGTGGATTCATCATTTGCTTCATATTGTTCTAGAAATGCGATAACTTCCTTCGTGATCGGAGTTGGTGTAGAAGCCCCCGAAGTGACGGCAACCGTTTCTGCACCTTTTAGCCATTCAAGGTTCAGCTCGGAAATGTCAGCGATGCGATAAGCCCTCGTGCCGGCAATCTCTTGGGATACTTGTGCAAGACGGTTTGAATTATTACTCTTAGGATCTCCGACAACGATTAAAACATCAGCTTCGCCAGCTTGCTCGGCAACGGCTTCTTGGCGAACCTGTGTCGCTAAGCAAATTTCCTTATGGACTTCGGCATGTGGGAACTTTTCCTTGACCTTATCCATGATATCCAAAACATCCCATTGGCTCATCGTTGTTTGATTGGTGACGATGATCTTATCACTATTCAAAGTCAAGGCTTCCACATCTTCATCCTTTTGAACCAGGTGAACGACATCGGGAGCAACTCCGACAGCACCCTCAGGTTCCGGATGGCCTTTTTTGCCAATATAAATGATTTGATAGCCTTCCGCTTGTTTTTCCCGAATTAAGTCATGTGTTGCGGTAACATCGGGACATGTTGCATCAAGCGTCACAAGCCCTTTTTTCTCCGCGATCTTCCTGATCTCAGGCGAAACGCCGTGAGCAGTAAAGATGACGGTTCCGCTGTCCACCTGTTCGATGATATCGTTGCGGTTGCTGCCGTCCAACGTGATGATGCCTTCTTCTTCAAACGCATCCGTCACATGTTTGTTATGCACGATCATTCCTAAAATGTAAATGGGACGTGGCAAGGTTTTATCTAAAGCCGCATTTCGGGCGATGACCATGGCATCGACAACGCCATAACAATAGCCGCGCGGGGAAATTTTAATCACTTTCATCTATGTGTCCTCCTTCAAGGCAAGAAACTCTCACTTTTTATACCTTTCTATTATATAAGACCATAGATGATATTACAAAACATCATATTTACATAAATCAGTTATTGGTAATTTTTTTGTAGCCTTTAAATATAAAGCTTGGGACCTGAAGATCTCTTCCTTTTGGTTTCGGGACGAACTGGCGCAGTGGGGTTAGCTTCTATAGCTTTTTCTTTTTTCTTCGAAACCGTTTTTACCTCACTGTTTTCTTGTGCCCCAACCGCGGGCCCGCTTTCAACGGAAGCTCCGTCGTCCTTGGTCTCATCGGCTGATGATATGCTTCGGAAAACTTTCCACATGGAAGGCAGGTTTTTAATCACTGGACCGTATTGTTCCACCATAGGCGTGAATTGTTCCGCCGCTTGCAACACCTTTTGCGTGTTGGAAAGCATATTATTAAGGGAATCGGGGTTTTTTAATGTTTCTAAGATACCGCCTCCGCTGCTTCTTGAAGAACTTTGGTTAGTGGAACCCGCTGGCGCAAACAAATTCGGAGAAGCTGCTTTTTGTTTCGACTTACCGAGTATCTTTGACAATAACCCTTCTTTCTTTGCTGGCGGCATTTCCTGCCGCTGCTGTTGGTTGAATGGGCCGTGGAAACCTTGAGGTCCCTGTGGTACCTGCGGTCTGTTTGGAATCATCGGACGCTGCATCTGCTGATAAGGATGGGGGATTTGCGGTGACTGCCTGAATGGAGCAGGGGGCTGCTGCCTCCTTCGGCCATTGGGTGGCGGAAAAGCGGGTCCGGGTTGACGATTTCTATTTGGGAACATAAGTTTCACCTCCTAAGAATATTATATGCTGGTGTAATCTTCTATATAAATTATGCAACTCGACAAAAAAGGTTTGAGGAAAGAGTGACTGGGCAGTTGTGAAGTAACCGGAAAGAAGGTAAGATGGTAACGGTAGTCTTTTAGCTCCATGTCTGCGGGGGATACGCTATGACCAGGACAGGGGCTTTTCGTTTGCAAGAGTCCATTTTAAGAGAACTAACCTCAGCGCATGCGCTTTTGTGATTAGAATGAAGGTGGATGACCTGCCCATTATGGGGCAATCCCTATTTTCTTCACGAGCAACCCAGGCGCTTGCGCTTTTTGAGTAATCCAGCTTCAGCGCCTAGCTCGATGTGAAAAAGAGGATTGCCCTCACAAGGCAAAAAGCGCCTTATGGGACAATCCCTATTTTCTTCACGAGCAACCCAGGCGCTTGCGCTTTTTGAGTAATCCAGCTTCAGCGCCTAGCTCGATGTT
>NZ_JBYSYV010000007.1:189198-200472 GCF_058783805.1 Peribacillus sp. FW305-BF15
GGAAAAAGAGGATTGCCCTCACAAGGCAAAAAGCGCCTAATGGGGCAATCCCTATTTTCTTCACGAGCAACCCAGGCGCTTGCGCTTTTTGAGTAATCCAGCTTCAGCGCCCAGCTCGATGTGAAAAAGAGGATTGCCCTCACAAGGCAAAATGCGCCTTATGGGACAATCCCTATTTTCTTCACGAGCAACCCAGGCGCTTGCGCTTTTTGTGTAAAATTTATTATAATAACAGGACATGTCTTATGACTGACAGGATAAAGGGGTTTTTTGATGAAACAAAATCAATTTGAACGATTTAATTTGAAAAGCTACATTCTAGATGCGGTTCGTACTTTAGGGTTCGATAAGCCGACGGAAATTCAAGAGCGCGTGCTTCCGTCGCTTTTAAAGGGAAGTAGCTTAATTGGACAGTCGCAGACAGGTACAGGAAAGACACATTCCTATTTGCTGCCGATCATGAACAGGCTTGATGCTGGTAAAAATGAGGTTCAAGCGATTATTTCCGCACCAACCCGTGAGTTAGCGAACCAAATCTACAAAGAAGCTTTGAAAATTGCTGACCATTTCCCTGAGGATGAGCAGATTCAAGTCCGTTGTTTCATCGGTGGTACTGATAAACAGCGAATGATCGATAAATTGAAGACACAGCCGCAATTGGTAATTGGTACGCCGGGCCGGATCAAGGACTTGGTTGAAGCCCAGGCATTACAGGTGTATACAGCAAAAATGCTTGTAGTCGATGAAGCGGATCTTATGCTAGATATGGGATTCATAGAAGATGTCGATTTATTTGCATCACGTATGGCTGAAAAAATTCAAATGCTTGTCTTTTCGGCAACCATCCCAGAAAAATTGAAGCCGTTTTTGAATAAATATATGGAGAATCCAAAGTATGTTCAGGTGAATCCGAAGCAGGCGACAGCTGCGAAAATTGAACATGTTCTCGTACCGCTTCGCCACCGTAACAGGGAGCAGTTACTTCATGACATCATTGTTCGTTATAATCCTTATTTGGCGATAGTTTTCACGAACACAAAGAAAATGGCGGACCATGTGGCTAATTCCTTGATCGAAAAAGGGTTGAATGTCGGCCGAATTCATGGGGATTTAACGCCTCGTGAGCGTAAAAAAATGATGAAGCAAATCAATGATTTGGAGTATCAATTCATCGTTGCGACTGATCTGGCTTCCCGTGGAATCGATATTGAAGGTGTAAGCCATATCATTAACTATGAATTGCCTTCAGATTTGGATTTTTATATCCATAGGACGGGCAGGACGGCTCGTGCAGGATATTCAGGCATTGCCACTACCATTTACGATACTTCCGATGAAGATGCATTGAACCGCCTTGAAAAAATGGGCATCGAGTTCCGTGATGCCGATATCCAAAACGGTGATTGGGTTGATATCGACGAACGTAATAAACGGAAAAACCGTAAAAAACAAAAATCTGATATCGATGTTAAAGCGAGCAGGCACGTCAAGAAGCCAACTAAAGTCAAGCCAGGATACAAAAAGAAAATTCAACGCGATGTGGAAAACTTTAAAAAACGCGAACGTCGTATACAGAGAAAGAAATAGGGGAGTAATCAGATGCTGAAGATTGGATCGCATGTTTCAATGAGCGGGAAAGGCATGCTTCTTGCTGCGAGTCAGGAAGCGGCTTCGTATGGCTCCAATACATTCATGATCTATACAGGGGCCCCTCAAAACACAAGACGTAAAAAAATCGAGGATTTAAATATCGAAGCCGGAAGATTGCATATGGAGGAAAATGGAATCAGTGATATCGTCGTCCATGCTCCGTATATCATTAATATAGGAAATACCACGAATCCAGCCACATACGAACTTGGAGTCAACTTCTTACGCAGTGAAATCGATCGGACCGAAGCGATAGGTGCAAGGCAGATCGTACTTCATCCAGGTGCGCATGTTGGTGCAGGCAGTGAATTGGGAATAAAGAGAATCATCGAAGGTTTGAATGAAGTGCTGACTGCCGACGATAAAGTTCAGATTGCCCTTGAAACGATGGCGGGTAAGGGTTCCGAATGTGGCAGGTCTTTCGAAGAGCTGGCGATGATCATTGATGGTGTGACCCATAATGAAAAATTATCGGTTTGCTTCGATACTTGCCATACTCACGATGCCGGATATAATATCATCGAGGATTTCGATGGAGTACTGAATGAATTTGATAAAGTGGTCGGTATTGACCGAATCAAGGTACTTCACATAAACGATAGCAAAAACGAACGCGGCACGCGTAAGGACCGCCATGAAAACATTGGTTTCGGCCATATTGGTTTTAAGGCTTTGAATGATATTGTCCACCATCCGCAATTAAGCTCTGTTCCTAAAATCCTGGAAACACCTTATGTAGGGGAAGACAAAAAAGACAAAAAGGCCCCATATAAATTCGAAATTGATATGTTCAAGAATAAACAATTTGAAGAAGATTTATTGGAAAAGATCAGATTCCAATAATCACAAATAGAAAGGGACGATTCATCGATATGAAGATGAATCGTCCTTTCATTTTGCATTTGGATTAAGTATGCTCAAATAAAGACTGTCGTCAGCAGGCTTGGAATCTTTAAAAATTGGATGTAAGGTTGTTGAAGAGGGATTCTATTTCCCTGGCCGTGCTTGCTCCGGCAACTTTTGTAATTTGACCAAGTACGTTCTGTCTTTGACGTATATCAAAAATGTTAATATTTTTACCGGCTAGAAGTGCAGTAATATCCTGTGCTTGTTTTTGGGTGAGTGAAACCTTATGCTGTTTAGCAAGGGAAAGCAGTTCATCTGGGCGTATACTATTGATTTTATGATTGACCATCATTTCAAATAATTTCAAACGATCTCCTCCTTTGTTAAAACATATGAAGGAAGTGGATGTATGTGAACATGAAACTTTGTTTGATTACGAAATTGGTTCAGATAACATTTTTTTGTGATTCAAGGCATATCGGGACTTGTTCGGAGGACCGGATTCTTTACATCTGGACTTCTTTGATTTATACTAACGATTGTTAATCGTAATGATTCTTAAAAAATAGGTGATCTCTTTGGATAATGTAGTAAACCCCATAGTTAAATTTGAAGATATATCTTACAAATATACAAAAGATCTGGTACTGGAACATGTTTCTCTTGAAATTCCCAGAGGGGCATTCCTAGCTATCGTCGGGCCGAATGGATCCGGTAAATCAACGCTTTTGAAGTTGCTGCTTGGTCTGTTCAAGCTCCAAAAGGGGAAAATTGAAATATTCGGTGAAGACATTCGGCGCTTTAAAGATTGGCAAAAGGTCGGGTTCGTTTCCCAAAAGGCGAATTCCTTCAACTCAGGATTCCCTGCCACTGTATTTGAGGTGGTTCAGAGCGGTTTGACCAAAAAAATAGGCTTATTTAAGTTCGCTGGCAAAGAGGATAAGCAAAAGGTGAAGAAGGCTCTGGAATCAGTGGACATGCTGGAATATCAAAACCGCAATATCGGGGAATTGTCCGGAGGCCAGCAGCAGAGGGTATTCATTGCCCGTTCACTGGTCAGCGAGCCGGAATTGATGATATTGGATGAGCCCACTGTTGGCGTTGATTCAAAAAACGTCCACCAATTTTATGAAATGCTTGAGATGTTGAATAAAAAATTAGGAATAACCCTGATTTTAGTAACCCATGATGTTGGTACTGTGACCGATAAAGTCACACATGTCGCCTGCTTGAATAAAAAGCTTCATTTTCATGGGGATGCCTGTGAATATAATGAGTTGGATGAAGGTGAACTCTCGTCCATTTATGGACATGGAGTCCAATTTTTAAATCATGATCATTAATATGTTTTGGAGGATAGCCCAATGATATCGGGGATATTGCAATTTGAATTTTTGCAGAACGCATTCTTGACCGGAATCATCATCGGAGCGATTGCGCCATTAGTGGGCGTTTTTGTCGTGGTAAGGCGGATGTCGATGATTTCCGATGCGCTCAGTCATGTAGCGCTTGCTGGTATAGCGTTCAGTTTATTGCTGCAGAAGAGCTTTCTATCTTTAGCAGGATTGAATCCACTTTATATTGGAATGGCGTTTTCTGTAGGTGGTTCATTATTCATTGAAAAATTAAGAGGGGTGTACAAGCATTACCAAGAGCTTGCAATCCCGATCATTATGTCCGGCGGCATGGGTCTTAGTGTCATCTTCATATCCATTGCTGATGGTTTCAATACGGATTTATATGGTTATTTATTCGGCAGTGTCAGTGCCGTCAGCCGGGCGGACTTGTACGTCATTTTGGCAGTGGGGGTAGTCGTAGCCTTGATGCTCACTTTATTGTATAAAGAATTATTTCTGTTATCATTTGATGAAGAGCATGCCAAAGCGTCTGGAATCCCTTATAAAGCGATTCATTTTATTTTTATCGTCATGGTCGCATTGGTTATTGCCGCTTCCATGAAAATCATTGGCATATTACTTGTTTCTTCGCTCATGACGCTCCCGGTAGCAGCCAGTCTCCGCTTTGCCAAGGGCTTTAAGCAGATGATTGGTTATTCGGTATTATTCGGTGAAGTTTCCGTCATAGGCGGATTATTCTTATCCTACAACCTTGACCTCGCTCCAGGCGGGACCATTGTAATAATAGCTGTACTAATTCTCATCTTGTCAATTTTGTTTGATAAGTGGAAAAATCGATAGATGGGGTGATGTATTTTGAACGTAACTACTGCCATGCAACTTTTAAAAGATAAAGGTTTTAAGCATACAGGAAAGAGGGAAGAAATGCTTCAGCTTTTCTCTTCCAGCGATAAATATTTAACGGCCAAAGATGTATTGGAGAATATGAAACAGGATTATCCAGGTTTAAGCTTCGATACGATTTACAGAAATCTTTCATTATTTGTCGAACTGGGCATCTTTGAAGCGACCGAGTTGGAAGGGGAAAAGCGTTTTCGTTTTACATGCGGTCATTCTTCCCACCATCACCACTTTATCTGTTTGAACTGTGGAAAAACGAAAGAAATTGAATTGTGCCCGATGCAGGAACTTCAGGAAAGCTTGAAGGACTACGATGTTTCGGGGCATAAATTTGAAATTTACGGACGCTGTCCTGCATGCAGCGTATCTTTGGAAGCATAAAAACCATTGACCTCAAGTCAATGGTTTTTTCTTGTCTCATTTTATAGTTGCCGGTTCCCCTGACATCCATTGATTCACCCAGGCAGAGGCTTCTTGCCAATTGTTGACCCGAATCACCCTTTCAGGCACGGGATCTTGGTTGTAAGGGGTATTAAATAAAATCACGGGTATTTTACACTCTTCAGAAATTGCCACTGCATTATCGTGCTTGTCCTCCAAAAAGAGATCGACTTCGAATTTTTTGGCTGCAGCAATCTTATCGTGTGAACCTACAAGCTCTATATGATCATATAGGACTTGATTACTCGTGAACCAATTCTTCGTTACATCCAATAAACGGGAGCTCCTGGCACTGATGAAATAAAGGTTGGCTTGTTCTGTCCATTTTTCCAATACATCTTTCGCACCTTCAGCTAATAATGATTCGGAATAGATGAGCGGCTCGGTCTCGATGAACCATTTAGTGAAATCCTCTTTTGGAACATTCACGAAAGGCAATAAGTCATATTCGGTTATGTCTTCATATGCTAAATTCAGTTGAAATGCTTTATTTAAAAAGGGAACCATGGAATCAGGTCTTGTGACAGTCCCGTCTATATCGATGCCAAAACGTTTTTTCATGATGAATCTCTCCTCATTTTCAATACTTGTAATAGTGTAACATATCCCATCATAGCTTTGGTAAAAACCCGTATTTATTTCCAAGACATGAAACCATTTTCACGATGGGTTCCTGCGATTTTTACATACACTATAAATGCTTCACAAACGAAAGTGAGGGATGCACGAATGGAAAAAGATCAATACTCCAGTATTGACGATGAAATGCAATTGACGAAAGAGGGCAGTGAACCATCCGTTGTGGATGATCAGCATCATGAGCGGTATTATAATGAAGATAAACCTGAAGATGACAGGCGATATGAGAGCGGTGAGACCATAACCAATATGGATAACCGTTATCAGGAAGAAACGTCTGCCGAGATTTCAACACCGCCTCAGCGAATCAGGTCATATAAAAATGATGAGAACGCAGAGGAGAATGGTTTGGGGAATGTGGCATCAAGAGGAAAAGCGATTGGTGTCATAGCATTGATCATCTCCATTTTATCGTTATTCATGATGCCTTTCATTTTAGGGATTGTGGGTATCATTGTAGGTATAGTGGCAAGAAGCCGGGGATCGAACCTGGGTACTTGGGCCATCGGCATAGGTGTTGTCTCCATCATCGTTGGCATATTTATCGCCCCGTTCTTTTAGCATCGTTAAACCCTTTGATGTCATTTACATCAAAGGGTTTTTCAAATGATAAAAAACAAAAAATCCCGATAATGAAAATTCGGGATTCTTTGTTTTATTTATTTAGTAATGCTGCTGCAGCAGCTTCGGCTCTTTGTTTTTCATAGTACTCTTCAGCGATTTTGTCAATTTCCTTTTTCAGTTCCTCGACCATCGTCTCCTCAGGCACTTTACGTACGATTTGACCTTTTCTAAACAGTAAACCTTCACCGCGGGCGCCGGCTATGCCGATATCAGCCTCACGGGCTTCTCCAGGGCCGTTTACCGCACAACCAAGCACTGATACCTTGATTGGTGCTTTAACCGTCTGGATGTACTCTTCAACTTCATTGGCGATGGAAATCAAATCAATCTCGATTCGACCGCAAGTTGGGCAGGAAATTAAAGTGGCCATGTTGGAAGCAAGGCCGAATACTTTTAGGAGTTCCCTTGCCACCTTCACCTCTTCGACGGGATCGGCACTTAAGGAAACACGAATCGTGCTTCCGATACCCTGACTTAGGATGGCACCTAGTCCGGCGGCGCTTTTTACGGTACCGGAGAACAGTGTACCTGATTCCGTGATCCCAAGATGTAAAGGATAATCGAATGCTTTTGAAGCTTTTTCATATGCCTCGATTGCTAAATTCACATCGGAAGCTTTCATCGAAACGATAATATCATGAAAATCCAGATCTTCTAGGATCTTGATATGGTGTAAAGCACTTTCCACCATTCCATCAGCAGTCGGGTAGCCATATTTCTCGAGGATTTTCTTCTCTAGAGAACCAGCATTGACGCCGATGCGGATTGGTATTCCTTTAGCCTTCGCAGCTTTCACGACTGCTTCAACCTTTTCACGGCGTCCGATATTACCAGGGTTTATCCTGATTTTATCCGCTCCGCCTTCGATTGCCTTCAGAGCAAGTTTGTAATCGAAATGAATATCGACTACAAGAGGGATGTTTATCCGTTTTTTTATCTCAGAGATTGCGTCAGCTGCCCTTTCATCCGGACAGGCGACGCGTACTATTTGACATCCCGCCTCTTCAAGACGAAGGATTTCTGCAACCGTTGCTTCAACATCATGTGTTTTTGTTGTTGTCATGCTTTGTACTATAACTTCATTATTGCCGCCAATCGTTAAGTTTCCAACTTTAATTGGCCGCGTTTTGGTGCGATGTATGATTTCACTCAAGTGGAATTCTCTCCTTTAGGAAAAAATCAGTTTTGATTTTTAATTTGTTTCTCTGAAATATTGTATCAATGTACTTACCGCTTGACAAGGAAATAGGACGCATAATCTTTTTTCAATAAGTGACATTTCCTATTTAAGGGAGTTTTTGGTGTTTGGAAATCCCCTTAATTGTGTTTGTGAAGGCACTAATCCCCATATGAAAGTTATTTATAAACGGGAATTTTATAAGTTTTGCCAATCTGCATATTTTCGGGCTTCAATCCCTCATTCAAACTTTGAAAGTCAGAGATGATCGTTTCGATTGGGTGATTGGATTTGCCTTTTTCCTTTTCAACGATGGAGAGTAAGGTATCCCCGGGTTGCATGGTGATTTCTTTATAAGCGGCAGATGGTGCGGATGCAGGCTGGCTGGCAGGCACGGCCGGTTCGCCTGTAGAGGCAGGTGGATGGGAAGCCGGCAGGGTACCCGTAGTCAAATCAAAATATATAATAAATAAAGTGAAACAGAATGAGATAAAAAGCAGTAGCCGTTTCAATTTTCCATCCTCCCAAGCTTGTCTTTAATTCATCTATACTTGGAGGGGGCAAAAAATATGCCTAAAAATGGGCGATTTTTCAAATGGAATGTGAGAGTGGCCATTCAAATTGTCTATTTCAGTTGAGTAACATCCTTAATAGTTGAATGATTGCTGAGAAAGGAGCGAATTTCCTTTTGGGTCAGCCCACTCTTTTTTACCTCCAATATGAGTAACAACCACTGTACATCAATATGACTCTCCTTCACGTCTATCCCCTCTTAAATCCTATTTCAATCATAAGTATAGTAATAACTGGGTGAGTATCTTGTCGAATTAAGTAGATATAAAAAATGATGACTGTAGTTATACGAGGGAATGGCAAGGATTGCCCGGTTTTGTGCAAAAGCAAAAAGATCCGGACCGAGGTGGGTCCGGATCTTATTTAACCTCAATTTCCCATCTTATTGGCTGATGTTTCTTTAATGGATAAATATAACATCATCAAGGTCACAAACCAGCTAATGATGGAAGCGAATGGTACAACTGCTTGAAAAGCATCCATGATGGTGAAGAAAATGGTGGCAAGAGTTATGCTGTATGCACTAATTCTCCAAAGATGCCTGTAGGAAAGTGGACGGCCAAGAGCGTTCTTGAAAAAAAGACCAAAAGCAGCAATGATTGTCACTTTAATGAAGATTCCGCTAGCAGTAAACAGGTATAATATGAGTAGAAGCAATGGAATGATGATCGGCAGCACAGATTCAACTGAATCAAGCCAAGTGGATATTTCCTGATTATTTCCCTCCAGAACTGAATAAGGAGAGGATTGCACATTGCCTCCGGATACGAAAACCAGGTCAGACTTCAAAAGTGCGACAGCCTCATCAGCTTCTGCAGCTACCTTTTCCGGGGTCAAGGCTCCCGTGCCATCCACAAAAATTTGATATCCGTTTTTATTCAGGCTAAATGGCTCATCTTCTTCAGTGGTCAACGTGCCATTTTTGATTTCAAATGCCGGTAAGTCTTCGGATACTGTTTCGTGCATGGCATCTATCCCATCAACTATCATTGTACCGAAATAAAAAGCTGAAGGGAGAAAGGCGATGAGACTTATAAAGAAAACGTATAAAATCGTTTTCCCGATACCTTGGTTTTGAAAGGAAGCGATATCTTTAGGGGAAAATATGCTAACCCATAGTTGTTTGAATATGTTCAATGTTTTCAGCACCTATCTATATAAGATTCCTAACCAATTTTAACTATATGGGAAAAATAAAACAACCTGTATTCAGCTTCATTGGTTTCAAACAACAGTAATGAGGTAATTATGGAGAGATAAATCAAATTATAAATTAAATGAGAAAGGGGCTTTTGAGATATGGACACACTATTTTGGATAATAATCACCCTCATGTTCATAATGGGATTTGTCGGTCTGATTTTTCCAATCATCCCAAGTGTTTTGTTCATTTTTGGAGGAATATTGTTATATGGACTTTTTTATTCTTTTGAACCTTTTGGCTGGTTTTTCTGGACGGTCCAAATTTTATTCGTCATCCTTTTATTCGCAGCCGATTATATTGCCAACATGGTCGGGGTCAAAAAATATGGCGGCACGAAAGCGGGGATATGGGGCAGTACGATTGGGCTCCTGGTCGGGCCATTCGTGATTCCATTCGTCGGAATTCTGATAGGTCCATTCATCGGGGCATTCCTGGCAGAGATCCTGGTACATAAACAAGACCCTGTTACTGCTTCCAAAATCGGCCTTGGTTCCGTTGTAGGTTTTATAAGCAGCGTAATCACAAAAGGCATCATTCAGCTTCTGATGATAGGATATTTTATATTCGTGGTATTCTCATAGGAAAAATAATCGAAAAATGAAAAATTGAGGCATATGGTTTGAAACGGTTACAAAAATTTGATACTCTATTGCTAGCGAGCTTTAGGTATCTTTCGAGAACTGAAGCCCTCAAAAAAACAGCTTACATAGGGAGGAATTTTATTATGGCTTTTGAACTTCCACAATTACCGTATGCATATGATGCATTAGAACCACACATCGACAAAGAAACAATGAACATTCACCACACTAAACATCACAACACATATGTGACAAACCTGAACAATGCGCTTGAAGGCAACCAAGAGCTTCTAAGCAAAAGCGTAGAAGAAATCGTCGCTAACCTTGACGCAGTACCTGAAGCTGTTCGTACAGCTGTACGCAACAATGGTGGCGGACACGCTAACCACACTTTATTCTGGGAAATCCTTTCACCTAACGGCGGCGGACAACCAACTGGTGAATTAGCGGATGCGATCACTTCAAAATTCGGAAGCTTTGACAGCTTTAAAGAAGAGTTCGCTAAAGCGGCTACTACTCGTTTCGGATCTGGCTGGGCTTGGCTTGCAGTCAACAATGGCGAGTTGGAAGTAACAAGTACACCTAACCAAGACAATCCATTATCAGAAGGTAAAACACCGCTACTTGGATTGGACGTTTGGGAGCATGCTTACTACTTAAACTACCAAAACCGCCGTCCTGAATACATCAATTCTTTCTGGAATGTTGTAAACTGGGATGAAGTTGCAAAACGTTACAGCGCTGCAAAATAATTTGTAATTAAAAAAGACGGGATTCCTTTTGTAAAAAGGAATCCCGTCTTTTTTTGGTTTCTTTTATCCGAACCGGAATATTAAAGAAAAACAAATAAAGGCAACTCGTATTGCTTGTTTCGCCCAAAAGAAATGAAAGAAATTCACAAGTAAAAGCTCCGAATTTACGAGAACGCATAAAATCACGAGTAAAATCTTCAAATTCACGAGTAAAAGCCCGAAATTCACGAGTAAATGCCCAAAACTCACGAGTAAAAGCCCGAAATTCACGAGTAAAAGCCCAAAAATCACGAGTAACACTCCAATT
Organism: Peribacillus sp. FW305-BF15; assembly: GCF_058783805.1. Taxonomy (NCBI): domain Bacteria; kingdom Bacillati; phylum Bacillota; class Bacilli; order Caryophanales; family Bacillaceae; genus Peribacillus; species Peribacillus sp. FW305-BF15. The sequence goes on from NZ_JBYSYV010000007.1 coordinate 200,251, forward strand.
CCTGAGTAAAAGCTCAAAGTTCACGAATAAAAGCAACGATTCACGAGTAAACACCCCAATTCATGAGTGAAAACTCGAAATACACGAGTGAAAGTCCGAATTCACGAGTGAACACCCCAAATTCATGAACATCCCCTTCGTCTCCCAATCGAAGAGTTTTCTTTACACTGTTCTTGATTTAAAGGGAAAAGCTTTTAAGGAAAACAGTATAAGTGCAACTAC
>NZ_JBYSYV010000007.1:200571-244237 GCF_058783805.1 Peribacillus sp. FW305-BF15
GATTTTATTTGAGAGAGCTTTTAAGGGAAACAGTATAAGGGAAACTACTTCTTTGTCATCGCCATCCTGGCTCGCCAGTCGAAGAGTTTTCTTTATACTGTTCTTAATTTTATTTGAGAGAGCTTTTAAGGAAAACAGTATAAGGGCAACTACTTCTCTGTCATCGCCATCCTGGCTCGCCAATCGAAGAGTTTTCTTTACCTTTTTTTACATAAATTCTTTTGTTTTTTCAAACACTAGAGTGGAATTTAAAGGAGAGTTAAAACAATGGGTATTTTAGAGAGATGGTTGGGTGAAGCGGGCGGGAAGAAGGATTTGCACCTCCTTTTGTTTATTGGCGGGCTGTACAGCCTAAGTATTGCTTTATCCAATACATTCGTTAATGTGTACTTGTGGAAACAATCCGGTCAAATTGTTGATATTGCCGTATATAATCTAACCGTGGTGCTTTTTCAACCTCTTACTTTTGTCTTTGCCGGCAGGCTCGCGAAAAAGGTTGACCGAATCATTGTTTTGCGTCTGGGTGTTATCTTTTTGGCCCTGTTTTATTTATCTGTCCTATTGGTCGGCACACGGGCAACGGATTTCCTTTGGTTGCTTGGTGGGCTGTTAGGAATCGGTTATGGGTTTTATTGGCTTGCCTATAATGTCTTGACTTTTGAAATAACTGAACCGGAAACCAGGGATTTCTTCAATGGATTTTTAGGGATTTTATCATCCATTGGGGGAATGGTCGGTCCGATTCTTTCAGGGTTCATCATTTCGAGGCTTGAGAAATTCACGGGATATTCCATTGTATTCGGGCTGTCTTTGCTATTGTTTTCCATTGCGGTTTTTCTTAGTTTTTCGTTAAAAAGACGTCCGGCTCATGGCAGGTACTGCTTCTTTAGGATATTGCAGGAACGGAAAAATAATCGGAATTGGCTCTTGATCACTCGTGCTCACTTTTTTCAAGGGATACGAGAGGGCACATTCATGTTCATCATTTCGATTACCGTTTTCATTCAGACGGATAGTGAACTTGCCTTAGGGAGCTATGGTCTGTTAAATTCGGCCATATCATTCGTTGCGTATTTTTTTGCTTCACGATATATAAAACAGCCGATGCGCAAAAAGGCGATACTTATTGGAGGAATCCTGTTGTATGCAGGGGTCTTATTGATTGCATTTGATATCACATTCGGGAAGCTTCTCATTTATGGGGCAATTGTCGCTACCGCATATCCAATTCTTTTGGTCCCATATATATCTCTGACTTATGATATTATAGGCCGGGCTTGGAAAGCAGCGGAAATGAGGATTGAATATATCGTTGTCCGGGAATTGTTCGTTCATATTGGAAGGATTGTATCCATATCAGGGTTCATACTTTCCGTCATGTTATTCGACCTAAAGCAATTACTGCCGGTTTATCTGTTAATCGTCGGGGCAGGGCATACTGTGATATATTGGTTTGTACGGAAAATCGATATCATTGACCAAGATTGAAAAGAGGCCTTATAGGCCTTTTTTCAATATACATGACTTACGGATTTAGGATATATGAGCCGTAAGTCACTTTTTATGTAAAGTTCGTTAGATGTTTAATATTTCTAGAACACTAAGGTAGAAAAAAATATAAATGTTCTATAGAATGGTATAGGACCTATTATGACTATGTAAAAAGGATGTGTGGCTTAGTGTGAATAAAAAGAAAAAGAAAAAGACGCATGTGCCTTTCAGATTGAATATTCTTTTCTTTTTAGTGTTTGTTTTGTTTTCCGCTTTAATTTTACGCTTGGGTGTTGTACAGATTGTTTATGGTGATGATTACCGGCGTGAGATTGAAAGAACAGAGGAAGTGACCGTGAATAATTCGGTGCCCCGTGGGAAAATGTATGACCGTAATTTAAAACTAATGGTCGATAACCAACCACTGGATGCAATTACATATACACGAAAGCAAGGTACGAAACAAACAGAAATGGTGGAAACGGCTGAGAAACTCGCGAAGTTAATCGAAAAGGAACCAAACAAAGTGACTGAGCGCGATAAAAAGGATTTTTGGATTTTGAAGAATCCGAAGCTGGCCGAGAAAAAGATTACGGATAAAGAACGGAAAAAAGTGGAAGAGGGCGAGATGGAAGAAAGTGATCTTTATAAGCTTCAGCTTGATCGGATTACTGATGAAGAAACAAAGCTTTCGGAAAATGATCTGGAAGTCCTTGCCATCTACAGGGAATTTGCAAGCGGATATGCCCTTACCCCGCAAATTGTGAAAAACAAGAAAGTAACAAAAGAAGAATTCGCCAAGGTGAGTGAAAACCTTGATTCGCTCCCAGGGGTCGATATATCTACAGATTGGGATCGTTTTTATACATATAATAAAACACTTAAATCTGTATTGGGTAAAGTTTCCTCATCCGAAGAAGGGTTGCCTAGTGAAAGCCTGAACTACTACCTCGCGCGTGATTACAGCCGGAATGACCGTGTAGGAAAGAGCTATATTGAGGCGCAATATGAAGATATCCTTCAAGGGCAGAAAGCGAAAGTAAGGAATGTGACCGATAAATCAGGAAATGTCGTCGATTCCGAAGTGGTTACCGAAGGTTCACGGGGAAAAGATCTTATATTGACAGTTGATATGGATTTACAGCTTGCAACAGAGGAAATCATTGAAAAGCAATTGATTGCCAAGAAAAAAATGGGTAACACCAAATTCTTGGACAGGGCCTTTGTCGTCATGATGGATCCCGATACAGGAGAAGTATTGACGATGGCTGGCAAGAAATATGAGAAAGACCCAAAAACGGGGAAATCCTCGATTGAGGACTTCGCATTAGGAAATATTACGACTTCCTATACGATGGGTTCTGCGGTCAAAGGTGCTACCGTTTTAACCGGTTATCAGCAAGGTGCGATCCAGCCGGGTACGTACTTTTATGATACAAAGCTCAAGATCAAGGGAACAAAACCCAAAGGTTCATATAGCAACTTCGGGAACATAAATGATTTGACAGCATTGAAAGTATCTTCGAACGTTTATATGTTCAGGACGGCCATTAATATTGCAGGTGCGCATTATGTGCCGAATGAGCCATTGAATATTAGTTCTAGCGCCTTTTCGACCATGCGGAATTCATTTGCCCAGTTTGGCTTGGGAGTCCGTACAGGGATTGATCTCCCGAATGAAATGAGCGGGTTCAAAGGTTCCGAAACATCTCCAGGTAAGCTGCTTGACCTTGCTATCGGACAGTATGATACGTACACTCCAATGCAGCTCGCGCAATATGTTTCAGCCATCGCAAATGGCGGTAACCGCATGAAGCCGCATATGGTTAAGGAAATCCGTGATCCTGTTGATAATAATGAGCAATTGGGACCTGTTGCCGAAGACGTTTCACCGACTGTCCTTAATCGTCTTGATATGAAGGAAGAGTGGATTGAACGTGTTCAGAGCGGTTTCGATAAAGTTGCGATGGAACAAGGCGGAACGGCTTATAAGTATTTTGGGAATAAACCGTATACAGTGGCAGCTAAAACCGGGACGGCGGAAGCATTCTATGACGGCCCGAACCGGATGAATTATAGCGAGCCCCAAGAAACGATGAACATCACGCTTGTTGGCTATGCCCCAGCCAAAAATCCTGAGGTCGCTTTTGCGGTCGTTGTTCCGTGGGCATACCAAGGACATTCAGGCCATAGCATGAGTAAAGAGATAGGTGAAGAAATTATGGATACCTATTTCAAACTGAAAAAAGAACGGGCTAAGAAGGAAAATACCGAAACCTCGACCGATTTGAAGGTTGAGAATGGTAAAGACGTTCAAAAGGACCAGGCTGAAATTAGAAAAAGCCAGGAAAATGAATAATAAAAGGTTAAAAACACGTTTTTGGGTAAAACCGGAAACGTGTTTTTTTGCATTTTAAGAAAGGGATCAGCACTGTTCTTACATCTTTACAATAAGCACACAATTATTTACTCAATATTTACAAATGCTTTAAACGGAATTTACAGTCTGAAAGTATGATGTGGGAGTAGGACAAAATATTCATATAAAATTCTTAGGGGGATTTACAAATGAGACGTTTCAAATTTATGGCTATGACCGCAGTAATGGGTGGAGTAATCGCAGTGGCAGCTGGATGTGGATCTAATGATACTTCAAACAGCGGTAAAGGAAATGAAGCGGCTTCAGATCAACTCAAGGGAGAAGTTATTACGGATGGTTCTTCAACGGTCTTTCCGATCATGGAGGCAGTTGCGGAAGAATATATGGCTACACAGCCTGATGTGAAGGTTTCAGTGGGATCGTCAGGAACAGGTGGGGGATTCAAGAAATTCATCGCTGGTGATACGGACCTAGCCAATGCATCCCGCCCGGTGAAAGAAGAAGAAAGTGCCTTACTTGATGAAAAGGGTGTTAAATATACAGAATTGAAACTGGCATTTGACGGTATTTCAATCGTTGCCAATAAAGATAATGATTTCATCGATTCACTAACAGTTGAAGAACTTCAAAAACTGTGGATTGATAATGGAAAGGTGAAGAAATGGTCTGATATACGTCCTGAATGGCCGAACGAAGAAATTAAATTCTACTCTCCGGGAACAGATTCTGGAACATATGATTATTTCAATGAAGTGATCCTTGAAGAAAAACCAATGGTGGAAAATGCTACGCTTTCAGAAGACGATAACGTTCTTGTACAAGGTGTAGAAGGCGATAAAAATGCGATTGGATTCTTCGGTTATGCCTACTACTCTGAAAATAAAGATAAGTTAAAGATCATTTCCATCGACAACGGCAAAGGTGCTGTAGAGCCAACGCATGAAACAATTAAAAGTGGGGAGTATGCACCATTGTCACGTCCACTTTACACATATGTAGCTAATAAGTCGGTAGCTGAAAAAGAACAAGTTGCAGATTATACTCAATTCATCATTGAAAATGCAGGAGAGCTTGCAGAAGAAGTGGGTTATATCAGCCTGCCGGAAGAAGAGTACCAGAAAGATCTTGATAAATTAAAAGAATTGGAAAAATAAACGATATTACAGGCTATTGAAATCCCGCCTTGACTCGATTGAGGCGGGGGTAACAGCTTGTAAATCCAAATATTGCGTGTCTGAAATGGAGGATGCAAGTTGGAACTTAGAAAAACAGAAACCTATTCTGTACAGCAAATGATTCTGGAAAAGAAAAGTAAGAAAAAAATCAATTTGGAAAAAGTCATGCCTAAACTTTTGTTCCTTACGGCGGCAATTTCCGTTTTTACTACAATCGGGATCATCCTGACCCTTATATTTGAAACATTCATCTTTTTTGACAGAGTATCCATCGTCGAATTTTTTACGGAAGCTAAATGGCTGCCATTTGCATCTGCACCTTCCTATGGGATTATGCCCCTTATTGTTGGAACGTTGAAGATAACAGTCATAGCAGCGGTGGTTGCAGTTCCAGTAGGACTTGCAACAGCCATTTTCTTGAGTGAATATGCATCAGAGAAAACACGGAGAATCATCAAGCCGATTTTAGAAGTTTTAGCTGGGATTCCTACTATCGTTTATGGCTTTTTTGCCTTAACTTTTGTAACACCGGTTTTGCGGGATTTATTTCCTTCCCTTGACATGTTCAATGCCCTGAGTCCTGGAATCGTCGTAGGTATCATGATCATGCCGATGATAGCTTCTTTGTCGGAAGATGCCCTGGTATCAGTGCCGAAGTCGATTCGCGAAGGTGCGTATGCTTTAGGAGCAACGAAACTTGAAACGACAATTAAAGTGGTATTGCCAGCAGCCATTTCTGGAATTGTGGCATCCATCGTTCTTGCTTTATCCAGAGCGATCGGGGAAACCATGATTGTGAGTGTTGCCGGTGGCTCGACCCCAAATATGAGCATGGATGTCACTTCATCGATTCAAACGATGACCGCTTATATCGTTCAGGTCAGTTCGGGAGATGCAGGGTATGGGACAACGATTTACTACAGCATATATGCGGTTGGAATGACACTGTTCGTCTTTACGCTTGTCATGAATTTACTGGCGCAGTTCATCTCTCGCAAGTTCAGGGAGGAATATTAAGTCATGAAACTGATAAACAAAAGTCATGTTGCAAAAAAAATGCCTGCTAGGCTTGCTGTTAACACGATTTGTAAAGGATTATTCTTCTTGGCAACATTGGTTGGCCTCCTCGTATTGGCCATCTTATTTTATCGGATATTCACTCAAGGAATTGGTAGTCTGAATGGGGATTTCCTTCAGAATTTCGCTTCCAGGAAACCTGAAGAGGCTGGTATAAAGGCTGCGCTGATCGGTTCAATATGGTTGATGGTAGTGGTGGCCCCGGTTTCCCTGCTGCTCGGTGTTGGAACGGCCATTTATTTAGAGGAATATGCGAGGAAGAATTGGATCACCACTTTTATCAAAGTGAATATTTCCAATCTGGCAGGTGTCCCGTCAATTGTATTTGGACTATTGGGCTTAACGGTTTTCGTTCGTGCTCTTGCCTTGGACCGGTCCATATTGGCAGCGGGCCTGACCATGAGCCTCCTCGTTCTCCCGGTCATCATAGTCGCTGCCCAGGAGGCCATACGTGCCGTACCTCGTGATTTAAGGGAAGCTTCGTTTGGAATGGGTGCAACAAAGTGGCAAACCATTTTGAAAGTGGTCCTGCCTGCTGCGATACCTGGCATTTTAACTGGAGGAATACTTGCTTTGTCACGGGCAATCGGTGAAACGGCGCCATTGGTGGTGGTTGGCATTCCAATGTTCATCGCCTTCTTACCTCAAACGGTCATGGATACATTTACAGTGCTGCCAATGCAAATCTATAATTGGACATCTCGTCCGCAGGAGGAATTCCAGCAGGTTGCTGCAGCGGGAATCATCGTTTTACTCATCCTGTTAATAATCATGAATTCAATAGCCGTTATAATTCGAAATAAATTCCAGAAAAGATACTGATAGGAGGAAGGAAGCATGAATATGACCTTAACGAGAGAAAAAGTGTCACCGGCTATCGAAATCGATAATGTCGGATCAGCTGCCTTGTCGGAAAAGGTGTATGAAACGTCAAATCTCAATTTATGGTATGGAGAAAACCATGCTTTAAAAAATATTAACCTGGATATGCACCAAAATGAAGTGACTGCCATTATCGGGCCTTCAGGATGTGGGAAATCCACATACATCAAAACATTGAACCGAATGATTGAGCTAGTTCCGGATGTGAAAACGACAGGCCAGATTAAATATAGGAACAGAAATATCCTCGATCAGTCCTATAAGGTGGAAGATTTAAGGACACAGGTGGGGATGGTCTTCCAAAAGCCTAATCCCTTTCCTAAATCCATTTATGAAAATGTTGTATATGGACCAAAGATCCATGGAATTAAAAATAAAAAAATTCTTGATGAGATTGTCGAAAAGAGTTTAAAAGGGGCAGCGATTTGGGATGAAGTGAAAGACCGTCTGCATGAAAATGCATATGGACTTTCAGGTGGACAGCAACAGCGCCTTTGTATTGCCAGATGTTTGGCAATCGAACCAGATGTCATTCTAATGGATGAACCTACTTCTGCCCTTGATCCGATATCAACGTTGAAAATAGAAGAATTGGTCCAGGAACTGAAAAAGGATTTCAGCATCATCATCGTTACTCATAACATGCAGCAGGCAGCACGGATCTCTGATAGAACAGCCTTCTTCTTAAATGGGGAAGTCATCGAATATTCTGATACAAATACCATCTTCTCTAATCCGAATGATAAAAGAACAGAAGATTACATTACCGGACGTTTCGGTTAAGAGAAAAGGAGATGCGATAATGATCGTTCGTGAAAATTTCGAGCTTCAATTGAAAGAGCTGCAAGAGAAAATCGTGAAGTTGGCTAATTTAGCTTCAGGTGCCATATCAAAATCATATGCCGCACTGGAAAGCAATAATGTAGATGAGGCTCTTGAAGTTATTGATGATGATACAATAGCTGATTTACTGGAAGAGGAAATAAATGACTTTGCGATTTTACTGATTGCTAAGCAACAGCCGGTTGCGATTGATTTAAGGCGTATCATTGCTGCCATAAAAATCGCCTCGGATATAGAAAGGATGGCAGACTTTGGTGTGAATATCGCCAAATCGGCGATCCGAATCGGTGACCAGCCATTTATTCTGCCATTAACACCATTAAAGCAGATGCATGATATTACATTAAAGATGATTGAACTTTCAATAGAAGCATTTGAGAAGGAAGATGTTGTTCTTTCAAGAGAAATCATTGAAATGGATGATGAGGTTGATCGCTTTTATGGAGAAATGATTCGAAGTCTCCTACGCCTTTCAGATGAAAAAAACCTTCAGCAGGTTACGCAGCTTTCCCTAATTGCTCGATATTTGGAAAGGACAGCGGACCATACAACGAATATCGCAGAGAATATTTACTTCCTTGTAAGAGGGAGATATATCAGCAGGAATGAATGAACCTATCCTAATTGAAAAAAGAGAGGCTTTTTCTCGGACATAGTCCATTTAAAAGTCTCTCTTATTCATTAATGTGTCAATGTATTGGCCAATTGTCTATATGTCATATTATTCGTAACAACAAACTCGCCGATTTGTATTTTTTTCGAGAAATCCCGGTCATTCATGTAAGCTTCAAGACGAATCCCTTCTTTACGAGCAATTCCTTAGCTTCCTCCGCAGTGGGAGTGGTGCCTTCGAACTTATCGGTGCCATAATAAAAGGCAGCAAAGATTGTTGTTGTAAAAATGATGCCGGCGGAAAGACCTTGCAGTCTTGCTTTATTCATGTTCATTCACCCCGCAATCTTTGCTGCTCAATCACTGAAATGGTTTGTTCCTTCGTTAACGAGGATTGACTAGCGATCTGGTCCAAAGTGAGACCTTGACTATATAAAGATAGAACCTGGCTTTTTAGAATCTCATGTATGGGTTCGATACCATTGGAAGTGACAGTTGATTGATCCTTTACAGAGGGAACAGGGTCGTCCTGGATAACGAATTCCTCTTCAAGAATCTTCACCTTCTTCTTTAATTGGTAGATATCCTGCATATACGTTAGTGTCATCTGTTCTAAATCTTCTTCTAATTTGGCAACTTTATCTTTACCGAAGGCTCTTTTCGTAAAGATTGTTGTTTTTAAACGAAACTATTTAAGGTTGATTGGATCGGAAGTGCGAGACTCCTGCGGGAGCAGCGGGACAGGTGAGACCCCACAGGCGTTTACGCCGAGGAGGCTCACCGCCCGCACCAAGGAAAGCGAGCATCTGGAGGGGAAATCAACCACAACTCACTACCTGGTAAATAGCAACAAAGTATGTGAAAACAGCCTTACCGAAAAAGGAAATGATGAGAAGGACGATAAGTGTTTCCATGTTTTCACCTCAGAAGATAATTTTCGACAATATACTTATAGTTTAAACATATTCGAAAAAAATTGGGGATTTTCATATTTTTATATTTTCGGAAGTAGGCAGTAAACTTCATTTATTGTCTGTTTTTTTTCAAATATTGTCGAAAAGCGATGTGACCGTCGTTGATGGAAAAAAATTAGGCATGAAAATGGGAAAAAAACCTTTGAAAGATAACGTACATAAAATTCGACAAAATGTGTTTATTGTCCATCAGCCAATTCAGTGCTAACATAAAGATAGAATAAATCGAAAAAACAAAATATTTTGAATTATTAAAAATCAATGATCCTATAAGAAAATGGTGTGCAGAATTTAAAGTGGATAGTTTCACTGTCAGCGCCTAACGATAAGTAATATAAAGATAAAAGAAGGGGAAGGGATGATTATATGAATTCGCTATCCGCGTATATGCCACAGGATAACCAGGAATTATTTCGTAAGGGATTAAAGGCTGGATTATGGATGGATGAGAGTTTTGATTGGTATCCTGAGGAGGATATGATGAGTCATCCTAATGGAGAGATCCGGACACTTTCACAGACGTATACCCAAGGGCAGGTGACCTTTTCGAAGTTCACGATCAGGAATACCTCATTCGAGACCAAGCGGCCAAAAGTGTTTTTTCACTATGAAAACGCTTTCGAAAGGCAGGCGGTGGCTTTTTACAGCCCGAATGAACGGGCGATTTTACATGTAGCCCCTCAATCGATTGCCTTATTGGGGGGATTGGTGAAAGGGAAAAGCATCTCTCAATATTGCATCCAAGGTAAGGGAAGCCTTTATCAAGAAGGATGCTTCAAATCATTGAAAGAAGGTCTCCTGGCTTATTCACCGCTCGCCAAAGGGGAAGTTACCAGTGTGTTTACGCTAGAAACGGAAATCTTACCGAAAGAATGTGTGGAAGCTGTGGCTTGGGTCATTCATGCTGATACGAAAGAAGAAGCGAAAGTTATAAATAATCAACTCCTCCTGACGATGCAAAACGTAAACAATTAAGAATACGAAAAAGTAATGTTGGATTTCCCGAAAAACATACTAGCAATTCGCATTGAATAATGATATTATAGAAAAGTCCTATGTGAAAATGTCAATATGTTTGGAGGGAAATACACAATGCGCGTAAATATTACATTAGCTTGCACTGAATGTGGAGACCGTAACTATATTTCTAAAAAAAATAAACGTAACAATCCAGACCGTCTTGAGCTTAAAAAATACTGCTCAAGAGAAAAACGCAGCACGACTCACCGTGAAACAAAGTAAGCAACAGGATTTTTCCTGTTGTTTTTTTTATGCATTTTTTTAAGGCCCTCTTTTCTCTCTTTCCTTTAGTGAATATTTTCACCAGAATGCACGAATGATTCAGCGATTTCCGACACCGTATTTTCGTAAATGGACAAATATTATGAGATAATGATAGAAGTAGACTAAAGGAGTCGGAAGAGATGAGAGAAAACAAGAATAAGCTCCGTCAAGAAGTTAGGTCCCGTTTAATGCAGCTGACTAAAGAGGAACATGAAGAACTATCCACCAGAATCGCTGAAAACTTATTCGCTTTGGAAGAATGGAAAAATGCTGATACCATTGGCATCACCATCTCCATTCCACCTGAAGTCCCAACGGTACGGATCATCGAACAAGCATGGGGCGAAGGAAAAGTAGTGGCTGTACCAAAATGTGATCCCGAAAAAAAGACAATGGAATTCAAAAAAATTTCGTCCTTCAATCAGCTCGAGTCTGTTTATTATGGATTGCTGGAACCAGTGGCTGAAACAGCCAAGGCCAGCAAAGAGGAATTAGACGCATTGATCGTACCCGGACTTGCTTTTACCAAGGAAGGGTATCGCCTAGGCTTTGGAGGGGGTTATTATGACCGTTTCCTATCTAATTACCGAGGAGATACATTGGCCCTTACATACGAGTTCCAATTAATGGATGAACTCCCGATAGAGGTACATGATCTAGCGGTGGGCAAACTCATTACCCCATCCAAGGTTATACGCACGTACGCACATTAAGAAGAAGTTCATTAATTATCACTTTTAGCTCATAAAAATCCTATCCTGTATCACACTATTGATAGGAGGGATTGTTATGCTTCGATTAATTATTCAAATCTTCTTGGTTGGTTTAGCTGTTTATGCTGGTTACAAAAACCGGTACCGCCTGATTAATGTTGCGCTGTCCAACGGCATACTGAGAAGATTTCTAGTGACTAAATCCTTGGATATGCCAATGTTCAGGGATAAAATGATGCAGAGCATGTTCACTCAGACCAAATGAGGATGCCGGCATCTTGAAAAGGGAACCTGACTTAGGGTTCCTTTTTTTATTTTTAGGAGCGGGAAAACAGTCTCCTTTTTTACTTTTTACATGATTTCGTCTATAGTTTTAATTAAAGAACAGGAATTTTAGAAGCTTAAGTTTCATTGGAAAGTGGGGAAGGCATTGGGATTTAAAGAGGATTATTTTTTTTGGGAAACCATAAGGGAGTTGTCTGCCCATTACGATTATCGAATGATCACAGTCACGGAAAACCATCAGGAGATTTGGCTTGAGAGCGATAAGAATAAGGAGTTTCCAGTCATAAGACTCATCCGCCATGATTTGGATTGGGCTAATTGGCTGAAACGCGATATCGAGCGAACATTGCAGAATGGGGAAAGAATCAGAAGGAAATTATACAAAAAGCCCATAAACATTTTAAGTATCTATGTTAGTAAATTCGCCCCGGTCGATGATCATGACTTTAGTTCACGGGTGGCCTCCTTTAAAAAGACGGATGTCAACACGTTCCTTCTAACTTGTGAGAACTTTCATGATTCGTTGCAAAACCTTGAACATGTTTTGAAAAAACCACTTTCAATTCAAGTTCTTGAGGAAAATGAAATAGATGAGGAAAAGGTTCTTGAAGTAAAGAAGAACGCCATCTCCGAGTCAGTCAAAAAGGCTAAGGCCGAACAGAAGGTATTTCAAAATGCCAATAAGCCATTCTTTACATATATATTCATGGCGGTACAAATAGCAGTGTTCATCTTGATGGAGTTTAATGGGGGCAGCACCAATTCCAAGACTTTGATTGAGTTTGGCGCTAAATTTTCCCCTTATATCATCCAAGGGGAATGGTGGCGGTTCTTTACACCGATGATCGTCCATATTGGGTTCATTCATTTACTGATGAATACATTTTCGCTGTATTTGATTGGTGCTGAAGTTGAAAGGATTTACGGTAATGCCAGGTTTCTTTTCATCTATATATTCGCTGGTTTCGCTGGAACTCTAGGCAGCTTCATCATGACCCCGAACCTTTCCGCAGGAGCGAGCGGAGCCATTTTTGGCTGTTTTGGGGCACTTTTGTACTTTGGCATCGTCTATCCGAAATTATTCATGCGCTCGATGGGCTCATCGGTGATCGTGTTGATCATCATTAACTTAATATATGGTTTCAGCGTTTCGGGAATTGACAATGCAGGGCATATCGGAGGTTTAATCGGTGGGTTCTTGGCTGCTGGAGTGGTCCATCTGCCAAAATCCAAGAATATCCTTCGGCAGCTGGCTTTTCTGATCGGGACGGTAATACTGACCTATTCCCTGCTGCAATTTGGTTTCAATCATCAGGAAAGTGCAGCTATCGATGATAATACCATGGCAATGATGGCCCAAAAGTATATTGATGATGATGAAGAGGATAAGGCGGAAGAGATGCTATTCAAATATGTGGATTCAAATCCTGATGCACCGCTATCGCTCTTTATGCTCGGAAATTTATCTTTTGATAAAAAGGACATATACAAGGCAAAGGATTATTATGAAAAAGCGATTGAAAGTAACCCGGATTTGCATGAAGCCCATTACAATCTTGCTTTGGTCTACATGAATCTCAAATCATTCGACCAAGCTAAAGAGCAAGCTGATAAGGCTATTGAGCTTGCCCCGGATAATAAGTCATACACTAAACTACTGGAAGAAATTGAAAAGCAACTATAACTCTTGACGCAGCATGATTGGAGTACCGTCTTTCAGGGTAAACAAGACAAGTATTTCCCTTTGATTCTTCGCCATAAGCAATAGGGGGATGGTGCTACCTTGTGGACTCACAGTGGAGCCATCCTCCTTTTTTACTCCCAACACATAATTTTTGTATAGTCCTTCCCATAGTTTTCCCACAATTTCTTCCCGTTTGAATTGGGGGAAGGCAGCAAGCCATTGATTTTTCTTTGAAGGCAGATCTGTTAAAGAAATGATTTTGTACTGATCAAGATTGACCTGAAAGGCTTGCCCGGCTTTCTCCAAACCATTTCGAACCGTTTGATCTGTCAAGCCGTCCAGCGTTTTTTTCCACTGAATCTGTTCTTCTGAAAGGGGGCGGTGGAAAAATTGAAAAACCGGTGTCGTTACTGTATAGAGTTTATCTTTACTGAGCTGCTGGGCACTGGTGAAAATGGTGTCACTTGGATGAACCTCGGCATAATGAAACGTTACAGCTTCATAACGCCCACTCTCGGATTCTTTATATTTCGCTTTTTGAGAGAGTTCTTGTTTATTTTGGCGCCAATTTTTTAAAGCCCCTGCCAATTTTCCATTTTTGTATAAAAGCGATACGTCCTGACGTAAGTAAGCAGGCTGGTCCAACGTAGAATCCACCCTCCAAGTGATGGTATAGGTGGAATCCCCGGTTCCCTTTGGTGTCAGATGGGTGGAAGCATGTTCAAAATGGAGCGAGGAATCGATGGGAAAAAAAATGATGGTTTCCTCTGTCCGTTTATGATTTGATAAATAAAGGATGACAAAAATGGTGGTTAAAACCAAAAAGACGGTATACTTCAATTGTACTTTCATTTTTCCCCTCCGTTTTCACGCGTGATGAATGGTTTAAAAACATTAAGCTGTTAAATCAATCAAAGGAGTCCACATTCTTGATATTTCATCATATGAATACAGTTGGACATGTATGAGGGGGATGGGGAAATTATCAAAAGAGGAAATGGGCGCTTGTTACAAAGGTGCTGATTCGATATACTTTCCTAAAGAAAAGAGTAAAGAGGTTTACTATGAAAACATATTATGATCTTCAACAATACTTAAAAAGATTTGGTACATTTATCTATATTGGCGATCGCTTAGCCGAGCTTGAACTGATGGAGGCCGAAATAAGGGAACTCCACCGTATGCAGATGATGGATACGAAAGATTATCAAATGGCGATTCTTTTAATCAGGCAGCAATCGTCTCTTGAAAGGGAAAAACAGAAAAAAAATTGATAAAAAAGGTGAGAATGATGGAAAAGTGGCTGATGGGTGTGGATTTAGGCGGTACAACTACCAAACTGGCTTTAATCAATTTGTACGGAGAAATCATTCATAAATGGGAAATCAGCACGGACATCTCCGAAAAGGGAAAATACATTACGATTAACATAGCCAAAGCAATTGATGCGAAGCTCGTGGAACTTAATGAACCGAAGAGTAAGATAGTTGGGATAGGAATGGGTGCTCCCGGTCCTGTGAAATTTGTTAACGGTTCCATATATGAAGCAGTCAATCTTGGCTGGAAGGACTATCCTTTAAAAGATTTATTGGAGGTGGAGACAGCGCTTCCAGCTGTGATCGATAATGATGCCAATATGGCAGCTTTGGGAGAAATGTGGAAAGGTGCCGGTAATGGAGCCAAAGACCTCGTTTGTGTCACTTTGGGAACGGGTGTAGGAGGCGGAATCATCCATAATGGCCAAATCGTCCATGGTACCAGTGGAGCTGCTGGGGAAGTAGGCCATATAACGGTCGTAACGGACGGAGGGGCACCATGCAATTGCGGCAAGACTGGTTGTTTGGAAACGGTTGCTTCGGCAACGGGAATCGTCCGTATGGCTTTAGAAGCCTTGAATGCCGCCGATGAAAAGTCATTGCTTCAGCAGAAAGTAGAAGAGGGGAATACGGTTACTTCCAAACTGTTATTCCAATGCGCCGAAGCAGGTGATCCCTTGTCCAAAGCTGTGGTGGATAAGGTAGGCAATTACTTGGGGCTGGCACTATCACATGTTGGGAATGTCATGAATCCAGATAAAATCGTCATTGGCGGCGGCGTTTCACAAGCGGGAGACATTTTGCTTGATACTGTCCGTTCTGCATTCGGAAAGTATGCATTCAAACGGGTTAGTAAATCAACGAAAATCAGCCTGGCCACCCTAGGCAATGATGCAGGGGTAATAGGTGCTGCATGGCTCATTAAAAGCCAAATGAATACGTGATTCCATGCTGCCCTCTGGCAATCTGGGGTTATAAGAAAAAAAGATGGAATCTTCAAAGATAGTTCCCCCTTTTTGAGGGGGAGAACCATGACCCATTATTGAAGCGCTCTGGATCGCAGATCCAGCGCTTCTTCGATGAGGAGGGACCAGGATTGAAAAGGGTCTTCAAAAAACAGGGATATTCATTGTTTTGGGTCGTATTGATTTCACTTTGGCTTAAAACATATATCGCCTATAAAACAAGTTTTGAGATAGATATTGATAATTGGATCCAGGAGTTCATACTATTCATCAATCCTGTCAGTTTCCTTTTACTTACACTTGGCGTGAATCTATTTTTAAAAGAAAATAGACGGACTGCATACTTATTGATCATGAGTTTTTTCATCACCTTCGTCCTCTTTGCCAATCTTGTTTTTTTTCGCTTTTTCAATGATTTTTTAACCATTCCCGTTCTTTTTCAAACGAGCAATATGAACGACCTTGGAAGCAGTGTACATGAATTGATCAATCCGAGTGATCTATTGTATTTTGCCGATATTCTGTGCTTGATGCTTCTGCTGAAATACAAACCAAAAACATTCCATGAAAGTCGTTACAATCCCCAGGACCGTAAATTCTATTTGTTAATGGCTTTAGGAGTGACATTTTTTAACTTAGCTTTAGCGGAAGCGGCGCGTCCTGAACTCCTGACAAGAACGTTTGACCGCGAAATCCTCGTTAAGAATATCGGTACGTACCATTATCACCTCTATGATGCTATATTACAGACGAAATCATCAGCTCAACGTGCACTTGCCGATGGCAGTGAATTGTCGGAAATTGAAAATTATGTCCGTGCCAATCAAAAAGAAGTTAATGATGAACTTTATGGGCTGGCAAAAGGCAAAAATGTGATTCTTATATCATTGGAATCCACTCAAAGCTTTGTCATCAATAAAACTGTCAACGGGGAAGAAATCACTCCTTTTCTGAACCAATTCATTAAAGATAGCTATTATTTCAATAACTTTTATCACCAAACCGGCCAGGGAAAAACATCCGATTCAGAATTCATTATTGAGAATTCCCTCTATCCTTTAGGTAGAGGTGCAGTATTTTTCACTCATGCCCAAAATGAATACAAAGCCACACCTGAAATCTTAACGGAAAAAGGGTACTATACGGCTTCCTTGCATGCCAATAATAAAAGCTTTTGGAATCGTGATATAATGTACGATTCTCTTGGGTACCAACGGTTTTATGATAGTAATGAATACAAAGTGTCTGAAGGGAATTCCATCAATTGGGGTTTGAATGATAAATCGTTCTTCAAGCAATCAATTTCTCACTTGAAGAGGATGCCTGAGCCTTTTTATGCCAAGTTCATAACGTTAACCAATCATTTTCCATTCACTTTGAATGAAGAAGACCGGACATTGGAACCTTACGATTCGAATTCCAAAACATTGAATCAGTATTTTCCGACCGTACGTTATACCGACGAATCCTTGAAACAGTTTATCGGCGATTTGAAACGTAATGGATTATATGAGGATTCCATCATTGTTCTATACGGAGACCATTATGGAATTTCTGAAAATCACAACTCTGCCATGAGCCAGTTCCTTGGGAAGGAAATTACGCCTTTCGAATCGATCCAGCTTCAGCGTGTCCCGCTCATCATACATGTCCCCGGGCAGAAGGGAAAAACGATTTCCACCGTTTCCGGCCAAATTGATGTAAGGCCGACTCTCCTTCATTTATTGGGAATTGAAAATGATGATTATATTGAATTCGGCAAAGATCTATTTTCCGAAGAGAAATTAGAGTTCACGGTTCTTCGCGATAGCAGTTTCATCACGAAGGATTACCTCTATACGATGGATACCTGCTATGATAAAAACACCGGCGCGGCGACTGCAAAGGATTCATGTGAGAAGTATTTGGAAAAGGCAAAGCAGGAGCTTGATTACTCCGACAAAATCATTTACGGGGATTTGCTCCGATTTTATGAGCAGCCTTGAAAAAGGAAACCTGGCGCAATCCAGGTTTCAGACTGTAGACAAACTTGATGAAAATCGAGTTTGTCTACAGTTTTTTTGCTTGTACAAATTTGGACGTTGATTTCCACTTCAGGCACTCGCTTTCCGCGGGCGGTCCGGGAGCCTCCTCGGCGCACCTTGCGCCTGTGGGGTCTCCCTTGGACTCGCTATTCCCGCAGGAATCTCGCACCCTCCGTTCCAATCAACTATGTTTAAAAATCTGGATAGAACTTCTTTTGCCTACAGACTTTTTTGTTTTAAAACGGAAACAAATATGGCTTAACGTTGGTTCTTAGGCTATGGTTTTCATGATAAAATACCTTCATTTCTCAACTTTGCGTTGGACCACTTTAAGGGGACTTAAAAAATTATCGTTGCAAGTGATGCTTACTTTCGCTGCCATTAATTTAAAGAAGATGGCCACGTGGACATGGCAAGGTCCTACAATGGCATAACATAGTGGCTCTAAGAGCCCAAATCTCTTAACCTTTTGTCTACAACCTGAAACCTGGCGCAATCCAGGTTTTTTCGCTTTTTCAGGGAAATCAGTACCCCTTACAATTATGAAACAAGAGACTTCCTGAACATCTTTCTGTTTTTCCCTTCATAAAGATAAAACAATGAAAGGGGCGGAGGCTGAATGAAAGTTGTGAGCAGAAGCGGGGATGATTTGGCATATTACAGTCAATTGTTCCAAATTCCCCGGGTTTTGATTGAGGATGCCAATCCGGCCATTACTGGCGGAGTTTTGCCAAATGGCATCGAAGTACAGATACCTGGATACATTGTTCAGCAAGAGTCCCGGTTAGATATCGATTTTGCTGAAATCGCTTTACAATATCACCTGCCAATCGATGGGATAGTATTATTGAATCAAGATGGACAAAAGCCTTTTTCGGTACCCGTCCGGGTGATGAATCCCGTGATAGTCACCGACAAGCCCTACGAATATCAATCACTTCTTGACGATCTTGATGTTCTATCTTGTCATTACCCCTTTATTAAGGTTGAATCGGTCGGAAAGAGTGTGCTGGGAAAAGAACTCCTTGAGGTAAGAATCGGTCAAGGTGAAAAGATCATACATTATAACGGTTCATTCCACGCTAATGAATGGATCACTACGGCTGTTTTGATGAAATGGCTGAATGATTTTCTGCTGGCAGTAACGAATGATCGTACACTTTGCGGAATGGACTGTATGCCGTACTACCGGGATATGTCCATTTCGATCGTTCCAATGGTGAATCCGGATGGAGTCGACCTTGTCCTAAAGGGGGAGGAGGCGGCAGAGGGGAAGGTTGATGTTTTAAAAATAAATAATGGCAATCCTGCCTTTTATGCTTGGAAAGCCAATATACGCGGTGTAGACCTGAATAACCAATATCCTGCTAACTGGGAGGTTGAAAAGCGCAGAAAGATTCCAAAAGCCCCTGCACCGAGGGATTTTCCAGGAGAAACCGCGTTATCAGAACCAGAAGCATTGGCCATGAAGGAGCTGGCAATAAGACGGAATTTTGAAAGAGTGCTTGCACTTCACACCCAGGGAAAAGAATTCTATTGGGGATATGAGGGACATGAACCTGAACAGGCAGCGAATGTTGCGAGGGAGTTTGAGGAGCGCAGCGGATATCGGGCCGTAAAATACGTTGACAGCCATGCTGGGTTTAAAGATTGGTTCATTCAGGAATTCAAACGCGAGGGATTCACAATCGAACTGGGAAAGGGCATCAATCCGCTTCCGCTATCCCATTTGCCTGGTATATATGAAGATTCCGTCAAGATTTTGATGGCAGGCCTATATATGTGATGCATTCCCCCTAAGGAATATACTTCCAAAAAAATATAAGATCATTATCCGCCACATTTTCTCTTTTTTACTTTATAATGAAAGAGAGTAAGGACTCGATTGGTTAATCCTTACTCTCTTTCTAATGTCTCGCTCACATATGCCAGGCGTTTTAGTTTTGAAGTGGGAGGTGTGTGGAGATTAAAGTATCCAAAGCAGCACTTTGTATGCGGCTTTCCATTTGTAAGATGTTGTGTTTCGTCCCATTATTTATCTCCACTATCCTTCTTATCTCGGCTTGTGAGCCTTCCAAGGACCTTAGTAAACCCGTAAATGATACGGAAAAAGAACACTCCCAATCTAACCAGGAAACTTCAGTAAGCAATTTAAAGGTCCCGACCGCAGAAACGGAAAAAATCGAAGCCATTTTTGGATGGCTGGATTCAAAAACCATTTTATATTCTGTGAAGCGGGATGGTAATGAATTATCCCAGTTGATGGCATGGAATTTGGAAACGAATGAAACTTCCGTTTTCTATCAGCCGGCTTTTGCGTTTTCTGAAGTATCGATCAGTCCGTCTGGTACGCATATTTTGTTGTCGTCCTTTACCTCTTCGGATAAAGCATCAATCACAATACTCGATAAAACGGGGAATCCATTGTATTCCGTGGCAATCCCAGCCTATGAATTAGCTTATGAGTGGAATTCATTTAAAGATGGCCGGTTGTTTGTATCGAGCTTTTATGAAGATTGGACATACAGCAGTTATGTATTGAATCCAGATGAACAAACTTTGGAAACCCTGGACTTTCCACAGCCCTTTGCTCAATGGGCAAGTGAAAATGACTTGATGTTTTTGGATTGGGACAAAGAAGAACCTGCTTTGACGGCTCCCCTAGAAAGAAAAGCGCTGCATGGGGATGGGGCAGACAGCCTTATGCTCGATGTCATTCACTTTAAAAAAATGAAGCAAGCGCTGATGACGATTCAAGTGGAGACAGAAAAACAAGATCGGGGTACATATGCATTTTATGATCCAACAAACAAGCCGATCCACTCTTTTTCCGTGCCACTATTGAAAAGCTTTTCAGATTGGGTCATTCCATCCTATGATTTCATTGAAAAAAACAAGGAATTCATAACGTTTATTCCTAATGAATCAAAAGATGCGGACCAATATGAGGGAAGGTTTACCTTAACTAAATTTAATTGGGAAAAAGGCACACAAGAAGAATTGATGAAGGACATGGAAAATGAACCATTAAGCTGTTCGCTTGATGGCAACTTCTGCTTATATGGATATCAATTTGAGAAAATCATTGATATGAAAACCCATCAAATACAAAGATTGTTCAAACAAACATGATAACCTAAAACAAAAGCTCGCCGGATGGCGAGCTTTTTTCTTCAATGGGCAACAGGAAAACCGCTGTTGATGACAGTCATGACAGTGAACCAGCCAAACACGACTGCACTGCCGGCTGCAAAAATGAATCCTAAGAAGTTTCTCTTTTTTAATGAGGTAAACACAGCTGCTACTCCTAATATAGCCACAAGTCCGAAAACAACCATTAATATCATGTCAAAACCCCCTTTTTTCGTAATGAATACCTAATCCCTAATAATATACCCAGAGAATAAAGCAACTACCAAAAATATGTAGAAAAGATTGCATTTGTTAATATCTTAATATTTTTTCAATTATTTGTCGAGGCTTAATAGGTGACACTTCTATGACATGAGTAAACTGGATTAACATTAGCAGCTTAATTAGTGTAAGATAAAGATAGAAAATCATATTGGAGTTGATGGAAATGAAATGGACACAAATTCCTCTAGGCCCGCTGCAAACGAATTGTTATGTAGTTTCCGATGGACAGGATTGCATCATTTTCGATCCGGGTGAAGAGCCACAGAAAATCATACAGTACATACAAACAAAAAATTTAAAGCCTTTAGCGATTTTATTGACACATGCACATTTTGACCATATCGGTGCTCTGGATGCTATTCGGGATCATTATGGAATCCCTGCATATATTCATGAAAAAGAGGCCAAGTGGCTACTTGATCCAGCATTGAATGGTTCTCAAAACTGGTTCCCTGAAAATCCAATGCGAATGAAGCCTGCCGATCACATCTTGGCAAATGAGCAAGAGCTTACGATTGGAGGATTCACTTTCGAAGTATTCGAAACCCCTGGACACTCACCAGGGAGCGTTTCGTATTATGTGAAGGACGAACGTCTCCTCTTTTCTGGGGACGTTTTGTTCCAAGGAAGCGTTGGCAGAACCGATTTAATAGGCGGAAGCGAGTCAGTGCTCTTAAATAGCATTGAAACGAAGCTGCTGACACTTTCTGATGATGCTATCGTTTTTCCAGGTCATGGCCCTGTCACAACGATTCTGGATGAAAAGAATACCAATCCCTTTTTGAGATAATTACTTATACAGGTGCCGCTATGGCACCTGTTTTTTAAGTTCTTAATTATGTAAAAATATTGAAATGGTTCAAATCCGGAACTATACTGAATATAAAAAAACAGGGTCTACCCCAATGTTTTTGAACCTCCTCTGAAGTAAGATGCCTATTATTAAATTCATTCAGTGGATGCACTGTTATAACTGCGAGATAAAAATTTGAACATTTTGTGAACTTTAAATTTGTGTTCATGTATAAATGTCGTTAAAAAAACTTATTTACTATGTTAGGTGGAAAATCATGGAGATGGAGGCTGTTGTGTTGAAAAATCATTTAAAGGAATTGATTGCAGGAAGCCCGCAAAAAAGAATCTCCTATAATGACTATATGGATGCTGTTTTATATACGCCAAAAATAGGCTACTATGCACGCGCAAAAGAGAAGATTGGCCCAAGAGGGGATTTTTATACGTCCGGCAATGTTGGGGATGCATTTGGGAGATCACTGGCGAGATGGTTCGTATATTTGATAAAAAGATGCGGAGTTTCACCAAGAATCATCGAGGTCGGCGCAGGCGACGGTAAACTGGCGTATGACATCCTCGTTTACATAAAAGAAACGGAACCGGAGATATGGGACTCTTTAACTTATGTTCTTGTGGATGGCAGTCCATTTCATAGAAAGATTCAGCACGAACGTTTAGGGATATTCAAACAGGCAGTTTCTGCTGCCAGTTTAGATAAATGGACGAATGTAAATGGAATCGTCTTTTCAAACGAACTTTTCGACGCGTTGCCTGTGTATGTCATTGAAAAGTATAAGGGAGCCTTGGTAGAGGTATTCGTCACTGAAAAGGAAGGAGATTTGGTAGAAGAGAGAGAACCTTTGGACAACCCTGACATTCTTTCTTACCTTACTGAACGAAAAATCACCTTAAATGAAAAACAACGATACGAAGTTCCGCTAAACATGATCCGTGAATATGAAAAGATCGTTTCCTGTATCGAAATGGGTATTCTCCTTACAATTGATTATGGCTATACCGATAGGGAATGGAAGGAGCCTGCTCATCTTCAAGGGAGCTTGAGGGGCTATTATCGGCATCAAATGATTAAAGATGCACTTATGTATCCTGGTGATATGGATCTGACGACACATATCCATTTTGACACATTAATCGAGATTGGAAAAAGAAAGGATCTTTCCAATCGAGGGCTTTTTCTTCAAAATGAATTCTTGCTTAAAGCAGGGATACTAGAGGAATTGAAGGACCATCAAGGAACTGATCCATTCTCGAAAACGGCAAAGCGTAATCGGGCAATCCGGGGGCTGATCGTTCCTGGGGGATTTAGTGAACATTTCAAAGTGTTGCTTCAATCGAAGAATTTAGCAGATGGTGTAAGGATCTTTCCTGAATGGTGACAAGTAAAAACCCATGAATCCAAATTCATGGGTTATGTAATATTGCTTGTTCTTAATGAGCAGCACCCGGAGTCATCATAAATACGCTCCAGTAGGAAAATCCTGCAAAGAAAACGGTAAGATAGGCGCCGAAAACATAGATATACATGCGCTCGGATAATTTCAAATAACTTAAAAGTACAAAAAAGATCGTTTGTGCAAAGAAAAGCAAAGACGTTTGATGCATATGGCCAAGATAAAAGAAAATGGCCATAATTCCTGTCCAAAATCCACATACTCTGAACATGCGTTCCATCCGAATCCCTCCTTATGTCTAGTCGTGTACATTCTAAATAATTATAAATGAAATTGTAAGGTAATGTAAAGGATGCCTTTTGTTTCTATGTGAGAACCGAAGCCTGGTATGAGCATGCTGCACAATTGGACATCATATTTTCTATTTCCACAATAGTGACATTCTCAAACAAGGCTTCGAAAATACCTTTTAAAAATGAATTATGCATGGAACAGATTGTTCCTGGCTCGACTTCAGTAACTTCCTTAAACGGGCAATTGAAGATACGGAAGGATATTTTATTTTCTTCTTCGCTTGCTTGTATTTCAGGAGATAACCCTGCAATGGTAGCTGCATTTTTAAGCATGTTGACTTTTTCCGCAAAAGCAAGCCGATCGATCGATGTCGAGTTCAGGGCAAGTTGCTGATTGATCAATTCCTCCCCGAATACTTTTCCCGTTGCATAAAGAGCCTGTTTTCCTTGTTCCCCTAATGTCATCATCGACTGGACGGCAATCTTTGCAAGCAGCTGATAGTTCCTATATGGAAAATGAAGCTGTATGACTTTGTCAGATAATCGATAAAGTCTGCTTGGGCGGCCGCCTTTCCCGGTCTTTCGGGAAATCGAGGTCAACATATCGATATCCTCAAGTTTTGACAAATGTAGACGGGCAACATTTGGATGGATGTTGAATGAATCGGCGATTTCCTGTACCGATACATCACCATGGTTGTTCACTATATGCTGATATATATAATATCTGGTGGGATCAGCTAACACGTTTGTTATTTTTAACGTTTGTTCCATTACACCCTCCTGCTATTCCATAGTTTACCTATGTCCATTATAATGCAGGCAGAAAAAAATGGAATAAGGGAAAGGGCAAACACTCTTTAGTTTAAAAAACGTTCACATTTAAAACGGTTTTATAAAGCAAATATGTATACATTAATTATACAAACATTGTACAATAATTGTATAAACTATAAATGTATACAAAATGTGAACGGGGAGTGATTAGTATGGCACAGTTAACTTTCTTTTCGTATCCAAGCTGTACATCTTGCCGCAAAACAAAAAAATGGTTAAGCGCCAATCAAGTTTCCTTCGATGAGCGACATTTATTCAGAGAGACTCCAACTGTAGCGGAGTTAAAAAAAATTCTTGAATTGACATCGGAGGGACTTGATGAAGTCTTGGCGACAAGAAGTGAAGCTTACAAAGACTTACAAGTTAATATTGACGAAATGATGCTTTCTGATGTCATCCAATTATTAACAAAAGAACCGAAGTTATTAAGAAGGCCCATTCTCATAGACGGGGAAAAACTGGTGATTGGCCATAATGTAGATGCATTAAGAAATTTGGTTTCCCGGAGACTTGATTTGAAAATAAGCATGTGAGATGATTCTCGAAGTTTTTCGGGAATTTTTTTTATTCTGAAGCAGGAATTTGTCGTGGATTGTCGAATCAATAAAACAAGAAACATAGGAGGTGATGAATGAATTGATATCGATTGAAAAGACTGCAGAAAAAATACTAACCCGTGCCATCGTGGAATCGGCATCGGATATCCACATTTTTTTTCGCGGAGAGGGGCCTCACATCCAATTCAGGATAGACAATAAGCTTGTTCCCCAGGAAACATTATCATTCTTTGAAGCTGAAAGGCTGATCGCCCATTTGAAGTTCCTTGCCTCGATGGATATAGGGGAGAAAAGGAGGCCCCAGAGTGGTGCCATCACCATCAATTTGGCTAACCAGGTGGTCGGACTCCGCCTTTCCACTTTACCCACTGCCCATCTCGAAAGTTTGGTCATCCGCTTAATACCCCAACAGAATATCCTTCCTCTAGAACAGTTATCCTTATTTCCAAACACCGTTCAAAAATTGATTGCACTCTTGAAGCATTCCCATGGCATGCTCATATTTACCGGCCCGACCGGCAGTGGGAAAACCACGACACTATATTCCCTGCTTCACCACGCCCATGAGATGATCAATCGAAATATCATTACACTTGAAGATCCCATTGAAAATGTATCCGAAAAGGTATTGCAAGTCCAAATCAATGAAAAGGCGGGCATTACGTATTCAGTCGGCCTAAAAGCTGCTCTGAGGCATGACCCGGACGTGATCATGGTTGGGGAAGTCCGGGATGCAGAAACTGCCAAAATCGCAGTCCGTGCCGCATTAACCGGTCATTTGATACTAACGACCATGCATACGAGGGACGCCCAGGGCGCCATCTCCAGATTACTGGAATTTGGTGTCAGCTTACTTGAGGTTGAACAGACTTTGATTGGCGTGACAGCGCAGCGGCTGGTTGAATTGCGATGTCTTCCGTGTAAAGGGGACTGTGCTTTAGCTTGCAAAATGACTGCAAGGAATAAAAGGGCAAGTGTATATGAATTGCTATATGGAAAAAGTCTGGCTGAAGTTCTCCGGATAATGGGAGATGAAAAAGAAATGGCAACGGTCAGCTACCGCCAATTAAAGGATGAAATCGGAAAAGCGGTTGCGATGGGCTATGTGGGATCTCAGGAATATGAACGGCTGGTCTACCATGAAACCAAAAAGTAAATGGAAGGTAAAAGAGCAGGCGGTCTTTATTTCGAAGCTAGGTGAATTATTGAATCATGGTTATCCTTTGGCGGAAGCTTTACATTTTCTTGAGTTTCAGGAATCAAAGAAGAAAGCGGAAGACTTCACTCAGGCTATAGCCGATTTAAGGAACGGCTACCCGTTGCACATGGTGCTGATCCATCTTAATTTTCATCCGCAGCTTGTAAGTTATATATTTTATGGAGAACAATATGGCGACCTGGAACGGGCGTTGAAAGAAGGAGGGCGATATTGGAAGAAAAGAATCGAGGATATGGATAAAGTAAAAAAGTTAATGGTGTATCCCGTATTCTTAGTCTTTTTTGTAAGCATCGTTTTTTATATTCTTCAGAGTGTTCTCCTTCCCCAATTCCAGACCATCTATTTCACGATGGATGTCGATCAGCATATTCTCTTAAGATTAATGTCAGCCTCCACGTTCATTCTTCCAGCCCTACCCTTTTTATTACTCGGATTGCTCCTATTCTTGTATGCACTCAAACGATTTTGGTTCAATGGATTATGCCCATTAAGGCAGCGAAGGATTTTGATGGGAATTCCGATATTCGGGACGTTCATCAAATTATACGAAACATATTTTTTTGCAAGCCAATTCAGTGGCTTGCTTTCCGGAGGACTATCGATTAACGATAGCATCAAATTATTCTCGATAAATCAACAGCAGCCTTTTTACCAAAAACTTTGCAATATCATCAAGGATGATCTGATCGAGGGCAGATCACTTGAAATGATTTTTCGGGAGCTCCCATATTTTGATGGGAATTTACCGGTGGTCGCTGCAAATGGTCAAAAATACGGCAGACTTGATGCCGAGTTACTTCATTACAGTCGTTTTATACTGGAGAAAATTGAAGAGAGAATGAATGCAATCTTGAAAATCATTCAGCCTCTAATGTTTTCACTGATAGGTCTTTTGATCGTGTCCATTTATTTGGCGGTTTTGCTGCCGATGTTCTCACTGCTCGAAGGTTTATAGGATTTCATTTTTGTATTCCGGAGGTGAAAATGCCCGAAGGTCATCTGGTATTCAGATCTTTTAGGAGCATGATGATATGTTGAAGAAAGTGATGAATGAACGTGGTTTTACCCTAATAGAAATGCTTATTGTTTTACTGGTGATATCCATCCTTTTGATTATAACAATCCCCAATATCACGAAAAACCAATCCACAATCCAGTCTAAAGGATGTGAAGCTTTCGTTAAGATGGCCCAAGCACAGGTGCAGGCTTATGAAATCGATAATGCTAAACTGCCCGGAAGTATCGGTGAATTGGAAAGTCAAGGCTATCTCAAACAGACATCCTGCCCTAATGGGGATGAAATTAGTTTGGATAGTAAAGGAAAGATAACGGTCGTTGAGTAGGAGAGAAGTGAATATACGGCATTCCGATGGTGGGTATACACTATCTGAAACCCTTATTGTCCTCGCTATTTTTGTACTCCTAATTTCCATCGGTCCTAATCTATATCCCAGCTTCACTAAAGGAATGGAAAATAGGCTTTTTCTTTCACAATTTCATGAAGATCTTTTCTATGCTCAACAGTATGCCATCAGTCATAAGAGCTTGATTTACCTCCATATTGATAATACCGAAAAGATTTATACCGTTTCGTCTTATAAGGAGGGGATCGTTTTAGAGAGAAGCATACCAGAGGATATCCAGTTTTTAAGCGGCACTTTGGGGTTCAGCTTTCATTTTAATCAATATGGAAATGCATCCAAAGCCGGAACGATTATGATTGATACCTCAAAGGGAAAGTACAAGCTGGTCCTCAATATCGGTAAAGGGAGGTTCCGGATTGAGAAATTGTAAAGGGTACGTCTACCTTGAGCTGATGGCCGCATTTTCTATTTGTATATTATTGGCCCTTGCCATTTTACCAATCCTTGAAGAGGTATTGACGCAGCGGAAAGATATTCCCATAAGGACCGAAGCCCACCATTTATTATATGAAAGATTGACGGCGTTCATGGATGGGGAGATTCAAGCAGTTGGTCAGGAGATCATTTACAAAAAAAGAAGCTTTGAATTGTTTTGGAAGGACCATGGGGATTTCCCGGGAATGATTGAAGGGTGTGTACGCTATGAACATGAAACGGGTAATTGGGAATCCATTTGTGATGCTGCGAAAAAATGATGGCTTTACGATGATTGAATTGCTTTTTTCTTTATTGATTTTAATGACGACGTCGCTTTTTGTTCTGCAGCTCTTCTCGATCATTCACACCCAGATGAGGTCCGTTGATAAATTGCATCCTAAGGAGTGGGAGGTCTTTACCATGCAAATGAAGCAGGAGGTCCGGAGTTCCAAAGCACAAGATGTAATGGGAAATAAATTATATTTGCTTTCAGGTGAACAATTAGCATCGCTGGAACAATATGAAGATAAGGTCCGAAGACGAGTGGATGGTATGGGGCATGAGGTCATCTTGCAGAACATTTCGGAATTCCAGGTCAATAAGGATGGCAGTGTCATTGTTATAAATATAACGGATAAAGCAGGGACTACTTTCAGTCGAAGATTTCATCCTTTCTTTAGGAATGATACGAAAATTGATGAATAATCAAAAAGGAGTCGTTTTCCCGATGGTCATGATTGTGGCGAGTGTTTTCATCATGTTCACGATACTAATGATCGACCAGTTTATCATTGATAAAAAGTTTTATAAAGAAGTGGAAGAGTCGCTTGTGGCCGACCATCTTGTCCATCTAGCCATCAAGGATGTGACGGCAGAGTGGGGCGAAGAGATTCCGAAAATCATCCAGGGGGAAATATCATATCCCAATGGTGTGGTGCGATATTCCTTAATGAAGCAAGAAGGTCCTTACGTCTATATCGAGTTTTCTTCCAAAACTAAAAATGATCGAGAGGGCAGGGTCATCATTCAATACGATAAAGAAGCGGGGGAAGTGAAAGAATGGTTGGAGAAGCAAGCTGTGTAATAGCAAAATCAACACCATTTTATTAGGGAACGCGACAGGTTTACGGTGAAGGGAGCAAGGAAAGGAATAAAAAAAGCGTAAACCGGACATACTTTGCGTAGGGTGATGATTTTATATGTCTACAAACGCTTATATTAAATATCTGACGCAGCAGCTTGTCGAGTATTTCAATCTGACGAAAAAAGAACGAAAAGAAAAACGCCTTCACAGAAAAGAGGATAAAAACCAGGGTATGTCACATTGGTTTGGCATTGTCCCTTTTGCTTTGTCGATGTTTATAAGGAAAACGATCAAAAAGTAAAACAGATGTCCTGAACTTGGACATCTGTTTTTTTGTTCTTTACTTATCCCAACGCCCTATCTGAAAGGTAAAATAATCCTCCGTTGATGATGGATATTCTGATGTTGGGTTCATATTGTGCTTTTAGTGCTTCTTTTTCGGTATAATAGCTCTCACTTTTTTCGTCCATATCCTTGTAAAAATGCTCCAATAAATTCAAGTCATTCTGCCAGCGCAGCATTGCTTCCTCCGCCCAGGAATGGTCATCATCCTCGAAACTGGTTCTGATGTATGTATCAAGTCTTGCCAATCCACTCTTGGGCATGATCAGAGGTGAAAGCGTAAAGGAGTAATCCGGTATTTTCGGGGTGACGTTAATCGGTAAAACCCGATGGTGAAACCCTTCCATTATTTCACCCGAGATTAAATTCAATCCGATTGACATGAAAGTATCTTTTTTGCGGTCGCATTGATAGGATATTTTCACATTCAGGGTCAGCCAAGGAAACAAAGGATTATTTCTGCCTTTTGATGGAGGCGTATTCTCAAAAAGTCTAGTATACCCTGCCAGCTTTTTGGTTGATTGAATAATCTGGTGAAGACGAGGGGAGCCAAAATGAATCATTTCTCCCTTTAAATCGGATGGAGCTTGTCCTGGATCGGTAATGAAAGTGATTTGTGCCGGGTTCGGAACACCTCCTGTTTTTTCTAGATAATGCCAATAAAAGGGTCTGTTCATTAATTCTTTATCCATCTCAATCGTCAATTGCACTGTAAGGTGGGTTGGTGCATTATCCAGTATTTCACAATCATTGGCCTTAAAGAAAGTGATTAAAAAATCATGAATTTCCCGTTGCTGCATGAACCTCACCTTCCTTCATTGATTGAGCGAATTGGATCAACGATGAAAAATTATCCATCTTGATTTTCATTTCGCCTTCTGTTTTGGACTCGCCGACCACATCAATTAAATATTCTTCAATGTTGTTAATATCCAGTTTGGATAAAATATCATCCAATTCACCGATTACTTTTTCAAATAAATTTATTTTTTCGTATAGTAACTTCAGTATATGTTCTTCAACTGTATTTTTCGTGGAAAAGTTATAAATCATCACATCTTCTTCCTGACCAAGGCGGTGAATCCGTCCAATTCTCTGTTCAAGCCTCATTGGGTTCCAGGGCAGGTCAAAATTAATCAAGTGATGGCAAAACTGAAGGTTTATTCCTTCCCCGCCAGCTTCTGTTGCGATTAATACCTGAATATTCTTTTGGAATAATTCACGCATCCAGTCTTTCTTTCCGCGCTTAAAACCGCCTCGGAAAGGTACAGAAGAAATTCCATTCTGCTGTAGGTACCATTGGAGATATAGTTGAGTCGCCCTATATTCCGTAAAGATAATCACTTTGTCATCAATTTTCTTGATCAGTTCCAAAGCTTTTTCAGCCTTTGAGTTCTGGACCGTTTCATTCACTTTAGTAAATAAATCATCAAGCTTTGCCAAAAAATCAGGGGAAGGCTGATCGTATTTATCTCTCATATTCTTTAATGTATAAAAGACAGCCTCTCTGCTGCTGCATGCTTCCCTTTGGAGAGTGAGAGCCGAAAAAGCGCTTCCTTTTGATCCATCCGAAATTGGCTTGAATTTGGAAACAGCATCATACAATGCTTGTTCCGTTGGAGAAAATTCAATGGTGATGGTTTCTACATGCCGTTTTGTCCATTCAATGCCAGTATCGGCCCTCCGGTTTCGAATCATGACAGTGTTGACCAGTTCCTTTAGGTGTTCATCTTCAATGATGTTCCGGCCTTTCCCTTTATACTTTTCCGAAAAGAGCGAAGCATTTCCCAAGTGGCCCGGTTTCAATAACGAAACGAGGTGGAATATCTCCTCGACTTTATTTTGAATCGGAGTGGCTGTCAGGAGTAAACAAAATTTCTTTTTCAGATTTTGGACGAATTCATAGTTCTTCGTCTTATTATTTTTAAGTTTATGAGCTTCATCAATAATGATGAAGTCATATTCCTGAGTAAAGATGATATCTCGATGTGGAGCGCGTTTCGCTGTATCAATGGATGAAATGACCACATCACAGGAGTCCCAGACATAACTTTTTCTCTGAACGACTGCCGGAATATGAAACTTGGTATTCAATTCAAATGCCCATTGTGTGACAAGGGAAGCCGGAACAAGGATCAATACTTTTTTTACAAGGCCCCTAATCATATACTCTTTTAGGATCAAGCCTGCTTCAATTGTTTTTCCCAGCCCTACCTCATCAGCCAAAATGGCTTTTCCATTCATTTTTTCCACTACTTGCTTCGCCGCTTCCAATTGATGGGGAAGCGGGGTTAACTGAGGAAGGTGCTTGGGCGCCTGTAAACCTTCAAAATCAGGGATGATAAGGTTTTCCTCCATTTGAACCGCCAACTTATAAAGCTCCCAATTTCCCCATGGACCGTCATTTTCCATCTTTTGCAGAAACTCGTCATTCCATTCAGAATTGAAGGATATATTGATTTTCATAGAAATAACTCCCTCTTAAATCATAATTTCCTTAATATAAGGTCAAAACCCGAACATTTCATATGTGAAGTAAGAAAAATATTTCTCTTCAAAAGATATTGCAGAGATAAGTTTCTTAGGGTAGGATATAAGTATATTTAGAAAATTCCAATTTCCAAACGCTACAAAGAATGTTTGTACATCGATTATGCAGTTCGCGTTTTCTTAGTATGGGCTATAGGCTCCTAATTTATCCAAGATTACTGAAGGAGATCAGTCAAACGGTTTCTGAAGTTTTAGGAGAATTGGCAGAGAATGCATTCCATTTATGCTAAAAGGTTTTACCGATGCTTGGGGCTTATTCGCTTCCTTTCAATGGTAGACCATTTATATGCGGGTGAAGATAAGGGGAGAGACTACGGATGTAGCGCCGAAGGAGCAAACTTAGCAGTGAATCTCTCAGGCAAAAGAACTCTTATTGGACGCAACTCTGGAGAGCGCCGCCCGTTATGGGACGGCCACCAAAGGGGAAAACCTATTACATAGGTAAACTTTCAGGTTTCAGGACAGAGAAAAAGCTCAAACGGGCTTTCTCTGTCCTTTTTTGTGCTTTTTTCACATCATGAATCAGCTTGTATCTGATGCGTAATGACAAGAAGCTTTTGATAATGAAGCCAATTAATTTTTAAAAAAATCTGAAGGGGGTCATTTTTTGACCAATTTAAAAAGAACACCACTATTTGAGGTTTATCGTGAATACGGAGGTAAAACGATTGATTTTGGCGGCTGGGAACTTCCTGTCCAATTTTCGGGTATAAAGGATGAACATGAAGCCGTACGGACAAAAGCGGGGTTATTTGATGTTTCCCATATGGGGGAAGTCGATGTTAAGGGGCCTGGGAGCCTTTCCTTTTTACAGAAGATGCTGACCAATGATATATCAAAGCTGCAACAGGGTGGGGCCCAATATACCGCCATGTGTTATGAAAACGGAGGCACGGTTGATGATCTTATCGTGTATAAAAGGGCTGAGGACGACTATCTGCTCGTGGTCAATGCAGCGAATACAGAAAAAGATTTCAATTGGCTTCAAGCGAATTTAACGGAAGATGCCCAAATTACGAATGTATCAAGTGACTATACACAGCTGGCACTTCAAGGACCAGCTGCAGAGAAGATATTACAAAAACTATCGGGAAGTACTGACTTAAGTGAAATTGGATTTTTCAGGTTCAAGGATAATGTCATGATTAACGGTATCTCCACGCTGGTATCCCGTACTGGATACACTGGTGAAGATGGTTTTGAAATATATAGCGACAGTAAAAATGGCCCTGCCCTTTGGAAGGCGATTATGGATGCCGGTAAGGAAGAGGGGGTTCAGCCGATTGGTTTAGGCGCTCGTGATACCCTGCGTTTTGAAGCGAAACTGCCGCTGTATGGGCAGGAGCTTTCGGCGGACATCACCCCGATAGAAGCCGGGATTGGTTTTGCAGTAAAAGTGGATAAGGAAGTTGATTTTTTCGGGAAAGCCGTTCTTGCTGAGCAAAAGGAGAAAGGGGCTCCCCGGAAGCTTGTGGGAATTGAAATGATTGACCGTGGCATTCCACGTCATGGGTATAAGGTCTACAGCGGTGATGAAGTCATTGGCGAGGTCACGACTGGTACCCAATCGCCAACATTGAAGAAAAACGTTGGATTGGTACTTATCGATAAGGAATTTTCGGTGCTGGATGCGGAAGTCGAAGTGGAAATCCGTTCCAAACGTTTGAAAGCCGCTATAATACAAACACCTTTTTATAAAAAACCACGTAAATAGAGGGGAATGGTCATTAGATGAAACATCGTTATTTACCCATGACAGAGCAAGATAAACAAGAAATGCTGGAAGCGATAGGGGTATCCGCTGCTGAAGAACTTTTCAATGATATCCCTGAAAGCGTTCGTTTTCAAGGAGAATACGATATCAAGCCTGCTAAATCGGAACCTGCATTAATGAAAGAATTATCAAGGCTTGCTGCAAAGAATGCGGACCTTAAAAATTATGCTTCCTTCCTTGGTGCGGGTGTCTATGACCATTATGCGCCGGTCATCGTCGATCATGTTCTTTCCCGTTCTGAGTTTTATACGGCGTATACACCGTATCAGCCTGAAATTTCACAGGGCGAACTTCAAGCAATCTTTGAATATCAAACGATGATATGTGAATTGACGGGTATGGATGTGGCTAACTCCTCCATGTATGACGGCGGGACGGCGCTGGCTGAAGCAGCGATGCTTGCTTCAGGACAGACAAGGCGGAAGAAGATTCTCATTTCAGGAACCGTTCATCCTGAATCAAGAGAAGTTGTGAAGACATATGCAAAAGGGCAACGCGTGGAAGTGATCGAAATTCCTCATAAAGACGGTGTGACGGACTTAGCTGCTTTAAGGGAATTGGCGAATGATGACATTGCAGGAGTGATCGTGCAATACCCGAACTTTTTTGGCCGGATCGAGCCATTGAAAGAAATGGAAGAAATCATTCATGGCGTCAAGTCCATGTTTATCGTTTCCAGTAATCCGCTTGCATTGGGAGCTTTGACATCCCCTGGTGCACTCGGTGCAGATATCGTAACGGGGGATGCTCAGCCATTCGGCATTCCAGCGGCATTCGGTGGCCCTCATTGTGGATATTTTGCGGTTACTAATAAACTTGTACGGAAAGTTCCGGGCAGACTCGTCGGTCAAACGGTCGATGAGAATGGAAAAAGAGGGTTTGTCCTGACGCTTCAAGCTCGTGAACAGCACATTCGCCGTGACAAAGCCACATCCAACATTTGTTCCAATCAAGCTTTGAATGCCTTGGCCGCTTCTGTTGCAATGACCGCGCTTGGGAAAAAGGGTGTCAAAGAAATGGCCGTGCAAAATATTCAAAAAGCACATTATGCGAAAAAAGCAATTATGGCAAAAGGGGTGGAAGTGATTTTCGACGGTCCTTCGTTTAATGAATTTGTCATTAAACTGCCTGCTCCGTTTTCAGAGGTCAATAAAAACCTTTTTGAAAAAGGGATGATCGGCGGCTTTGATTTAGGGACGGTTTATCCTGAATTGAAAGACCATATGCTGGTTGCGGTAACTGAACTAAGAACAAAAGAAGAAATTGATGCACTTGCGCAGGAATTGGGGGATCAACATGAATAATCAAGATCAATCACTCATTTTTGAAATCAGTACTTCCGGCCGGATCGGGTACAGTCTGCCAGAAATGGATGTTGCAACTATTCCGCTCGAAGAAATTCTTCCTGCCGACTACATCCGTGAAGAAGAGGCAAAGCTTCCTGAGGTGTCCGAACTGGATATCATGCGTCACTATACTGCACTTTCCAAACGGAATCATGGGGTGGATTCGGGTTTTTATCCGCTGGGTTCATGCACGATGAAATATAATCCGAAAATAAATGAAAATGTGGCACGTTTCAACGGTTTTGCCCATATCCATCCATATCAAGATCCCGCTACTGTACAAGGAGCATTGGGACTATTATTTGATTTGCAGGAACACTTAACGGAAATCACCGGGATGGACCAAGTGACATTACAGCCTGCAGCAGGTGCCCACGGTGAATGGACAGGATTGATGATGATTCGCGCTTTTCACGAAGCGAATGGCGATACAGAACGGACGAAAGTGATTGTACCTGATTCGGCCCATGGTACGAATCCTGCCTCTGCGACTGTTGCCGGACTAGAAACGATTACAGTGAAGTCCGATGAAAATGGGTTAGTCGACCTTGAAGATTTAAAACGTGTTGTCGGACCTGATACGGCGGCCTTGATGCTGACGAACCCCAATACATTGGGATTGTTTGAAGAGAATATTTTGGAAATGGCACAACTTGTCCATGATGCAGGTGGGAAGCTTTATTATGATGGAGCGAATCTGAATGCAGTCCTATCAAAAGCACGACCGGGTGACATGGGCTTTGATGTGGTTCATTTAAATCTTCATAAAACATTCACAGGCCCGCATGGAGGCGGCGGCCCGGGTTCTGGTCCTGTAGGTGTGAAGTCCGACTTGATTCCTTACTTGCCTAAACCTCTTATAGTCAAGCAAGGCGAGCAATTCGTCCTTGATTATGATCGTCCGCAATCCATTGGCAGGGTAAAACCTTATTATGGTAATTTCGGAATAAACGTGAGGGCATATACGTACATTCGTTCAATGGGTCCTGATGGCCTTAAAGCCGTCACAGAGAACGCGGTCATCAATGCCAATTATATGATGCGCAAGTTGGAACCTTATTTTGACTTACCATATAATCGTCATTGTAAGCATGAATTCGTATTAAGCGGACGCCGGCAAAAGAAATTGGGGGTAAGGACTCTCGATATAGCTAAAAGATTGCTGGATTTCGGGTATCATCCTCCAACCATTTACTTCCCGTTGAACGTGGAAGAAGGAATGATGATAGAACCGACTGAAACCGAGTCAAAAGAAACGCTGGATGCGTTCATCGATGCGATGATCCAGATTGCCAAGGAAGCGGAAGAAACTCCGGAAATCGTTCAGGAAGCTCCGCATACAACCGTTATAAAGCGGCTTGATGAAACTCTTGCTGCAAGAAAACCCATTTTGCGTTATCAAGCCTAGATTAGTAGCTTACAGAAAAAAATCCCTGCCTTCCGGCGGGGATTTTTCATGTTTATGTAAGATTCCATTAAAGTCCAACTGTTGACTTTCTTTTACTTGAGCTATGGAATTAAAAAGAGCCCATGCCGAGATGGGTCTTATTTCTTTGCTTTGATTTTCCCGGTCCACATCTTGAAACCGCCCTTTAAGTGAAAAAGTTCCCTGTAGCCCTTTTTGTATAGCATGGCTGCAGCTCTGCCGCTGATGATTTCGCTTTGAGCGTACAAATATACAGGCTTGTCCGGCCTAATTTCGACCAAGCGGGTTTTCATTTGAGTCATAGGGATGTTTCTTGCGCCTAAGATATGCCCATTTTCGAAATCATTCGGTTCCCGCACATCAATTAGCTGCACTTTTCTGTAGTTGGCGATAAATTCGTCCTGTGTTAGTGTTTTAACGATTTTACGCTGGCGGTACCAATTAAAAAGTGAATACGCAATAACCACTCCGAGGATGATGAGCAGTGTATATAATATTTCCAAACATAAAAACTCCCTTCTACCTTAACGAATACAGACAATCTTTATTATATAATTGCTTTACCCAATAATCAAAAAGAATTTTCACAAATTCTTCATGACTTGATAGCACTTTCTTTTTTAGAGTGTTAAAGTCTGTTAAACTACTACATGTGAGTTTTTTGTGGGGGATTGAAAAACGTCTATCGAAACGAGGGGTAAGGATGACTAAAGAAAAATGGGGTTTTATAGATTCGGGGTATTGTTCACCGGCTTTTAATATGGCGCTGGACGAAGCCCTGTTAAACTGGCAAAGCAAAGGGGAAATTCCGCCGATCATACGCTTTTACGGCTGGGATCCAGCGACATTGTCGATCGGTTATTTTCAAAAGGCAGAAGCGGAGATTGATCTGGAAGAGGTCAAAAGGCAGGGCCTTGGTTTTGTTCGCAGGCCGACAGGAGGACGAGCGGTACTGCACGAACATGAATTGACTTATAGTGTAATCGTTCCAGAATCCTATCCGGGAATGCCAACAACCGTTACTGAAGCTTATCGTGTCATTTCTGAAGGAATATTGATGGGGTTCAGGAATCTTGGATTGGATGCTTATTTTGCCGTGCCTCGAAGCGAACAGGAAAAAGCGGCTTTAAAATCGCCCAGGTCTTCCGTCTGCTTTGATGCACCTAGCTGGTATGAACTGGTCGTTGAGGGCAGGAAGGTCGCTGGCAGCGCTCAAACCAGGCAAAAAGGCGTCATCCTTCAGCACGGGTCCATTTTGCTTGAGCTTGATGATGATAAGCTCTTTAGCGTATTTAAATTCTCAAATGACAGGGTTAAAGAGAGAATGCAAAAAAACTTAAAAAACAAAGCTGTGGCCATGAATGACATTGCCGGGAGAAAGATAACCATCCCTGAAGCGAAAGAAGCTTTCGAAAAAGGTTTTGCCGAAGGACTTTCGGTCGATTTAGAGCCATATGTCCTCACCGAAAAGCAATTGCTGGAAGTGAAGGCAATAGCAGAAAGCAAATATGAAAGCGATGAATGGAATTTCATGAGATAGAGGAAGCATAATTAGAGTGGATAATAAAAAGTTTTTTCAGATTTGTTTGACCGAATAACACATCCCTTGCAGGGATAAGCCCTAAAAGGGATGGGGAAAAAGCAAGGTCCAAATTAATTGAAATCTGATGAAAAATTATTATAAATCGACATTTTCCTCCCTTTTGCTAACTATATTAATTGATTTAACGTTTGACAAAATTAAAAGTTATTCAAAACAAACACAATATATAGTAGTTGAAATATTTAATGCGACACTATATGTTGATTTTTGAGTTTCGCTATGATAAATTTAGGGTACTTGTTAAGCGAAACGGACATGTAAGGCTACATAAGGATTTTTGCGGCAGCAAGAACGGATCATGAAACATATAAAGGAGAGGGAATTATGTCGGTTGTAATAAAAGAAGCTTTAAAGGTTGATCTAGAAAGGTTGAATAAGGATATTTCTTTATTTCCCCAGGTTCACCCTGTAACTGCTGATATGAAAATGGCGCATAAGGGAGTGTCCCGTCTAGTCATGCTTGACCGCTATTCTTTTAAGGATACTGAAAAAATCACACTCTCGGCAGGCGATTTCGTCGTGTTGACGATTAAGGAAGATCCGAAATTCCCGGCAAGGGGTCTCGGTTACATCGTTGAAATTGATTGGGAAACCAAAAAAGCCAAGGTATTGGTGGATGAAGAATTCCGTGGCGTATTGGATAATCCGGAAGAAGTCGAGACGGGAATTGTAAACCGTCCGTTGGATATAATCGAAAAGCCTCTTGAAATATACTATGAACAAATTGCGAAACGTAATGCAACGGGATTGGCATCAGTGGAAACCACGGAAGAAAAAAGAACGGAATGGTTCAATAAATTCTATGAAGAATTAAAGAACCTTAATTTCGTCCCGGCAGGCCGAGTATTATACGGTGCAGGTTCCAATACGGATGTTACTTATTTCAACTGCTATGTAATGCCATTCGTACCGGATTCACGTGAAGGTATTTCAGAACATAGGAAACAAGTGATGGAAATCATGAGCCGCGGCGGCGGAGTGGGTACGAACGGATCGACACTGCGTCCAAGAAACACTCTGGCAAAAGGGGTGAATGGAAAATCCTCGGGTTCAGTGTCATGGCTTGACGATATTGCAAAACTGACGCATCTTGTTGAACAGGGCGGCAGCAGACGAGGCGCGCAAATGATCATGCTTGCTGATTGGCATCCCGATATTGCAGAGTTCATCATTTCCAAAATGCAAAATCCAAGGATTTTGCGTTACCTAGTGGAAAACACCAAAGATGAAGCAATCAAGAAATATGCCACGGATAAATTGAAATTCACGCCGCACACGGAACAGGAAACGGCTATGTATCAAGGGATCATCAATTATAAGGAGATTCCTGGCCAAGGCGGGTTCAGCGAGAAAATCATTAGGGATGCAGAGGAAAAGATCCGTACAGGCGGAACATACAGTGTCCATAATTCGGATTTCTTGACTGGAGCCAATATCTCCATTTGCCTGACCAAGGAATTTATGGAAGCGGCTGAACAAGATGCGGAATATGAATTGCGTTTTCCTGATGTTGAA
The DNA here is from genome assembly GCF_058783805.1 of Peribacillus sp. FW305-BF15. Lineage (NCBI taxonomy): Bacteria > Bacillati > Bacillota > Bacilli > Caryophanales > Bacillaceae > Peribacillus > Peribacillus sp. FW305-BF15. Next base: position 240,288 of record NZ_JBYSYV010000007.1, read on the forward strand.
AGCTATAATGCCGAAGAAATGGCCATTTACAATAAAGAATGGCATAATGTCGGCGATGTTCGCGAATGGGGGAAAATGGGTCATAAAGTCCGTGTTTACCGTAAAATCCGGGCTAAAGAGCTTTGGAACTTAATAAACATTTGTGCAACATATTCTGCTGAACCAGGTATTTTCTTTATCGATAATGCTAATGAAATGACGAATGCCAAAGCATACGGTCAACAGGTTGTAGCCACGAACCCTTGTGGAGAACAGCCATTGGCCCCATATTCAGTATGTAACCTTGCTGCTGTCAATCTGGCTGAAATGGCTGATAAAGAAAGCAAAACGGTTAATTTCGAGAAACTTAAGCAGACAGTTGAAGTCGGTGTGCGCATGCAGGACAATGTCATTGACGCAACTCCTTATTTCTTGGATGAAAACAAAAAACAGGCACTGGGCGAGCGACGGGTTGGACTAGGTGTAATGGGTCTGCATGACCTGTTGATCTACTGTGAAACGGAATATGGCTCTGAAGAAGGAAATATCCTGGTTGACAAGGTGTTTGAAACGATTGCGACCACAGCTTACAGGGCTTCGGTGGAACTTGCTAAAGAAAAAGGCAGTTTCCCGTTCCTGATCGGGTCAACGGACAAAGAAACCAATGAGCTTAGAACACGTTTCACACAAACCGGATTTATGGAAAAAATGCCGGAAGATATCAGGGAAAGTGTTGCTGCACATGGTATCCGTAACTCTCATTTATTGACAGTGGCTCCTACGGGAAGTACAGGAACGATGGTTGGGGTATCAACAGGTCTTGAACCATATTTCTCCTTCACGTATTTCCGCAGCGGCCGTCTTGGTAAATTCATTGAAGTTAAGGCTGACATTGTACAGGAATACTTGGATCGCCATCCAGAAGCCGATACAGAAGAGCTTCCAAAATGGTTCATTTCCGCTATGGAATTAGCTCCAGAAGCACATGCTGATGTTCAATGCATCATTCAACGCTGGATTGACAGCTCGATCAGCAAGACGGTCAATGCCCCAAAAGGATATACTGTCGAACAAGTTGAAAAGGTATATGAACGTCTTTACAAAGGCGGAGCAAAAGGCGGAACGGTATATGTGGATGGCAGCCGTGACAGTCAGGTCCTTACGCTCAAAGCGGAAGAAAACCAAATGGACGAGCAGCTTGAAATGGATGAATTGACAAATGTGGAAGAAAAGAAAAAAGTTGTATTGGTCGATACGATAAATGAGCTGCGTTCGACGAATGTTACAATTGGTTCGGAAGTGGGTAACACTTGCCCTGTATGCCGTAAGGGTGAAGTTCAGGAAATGGGCGGATGCAATACGTGCACGAATTGCGGAGCGCAATTGAAATGCGGGCTATAAGCTGATGCAAAGGAAGTCGTTAAGTATGCTGCAAAGCTATCTTAACGGCTTTTTTTAGAGTCATTAATCCAGGGCAGTGATATATACCAATAGGTGAAGACCGAATAATCGTAAATTCGGTCTTCTTTTCACGTTCAATCAACCATTTTCATTTTGCTGCCCTATTTCCTTTTCGGCTAGATATTGGTTGCCATCTTTCAATACCGAAAATTCATCGACAGAGTCTCCCGGTATATTCCTTGGATTTGGAAATTTATTATCTGTTTGAACGGTGATCGTTTGTTTTCCCCTTCCATTTGTCAAGAAGTCTCGTTTATTAGCCATATTGCATCTCCTTCATTTTGAATTTCCAAGTAAAAACAATCATGAGGATAAAAGAATAAAGAAAAACTATCCTTATCAATTAGATTGTGTAGTTCGATTGAAAGTATGAACAAATCGAAAAAAGAATGGAGATCGAAATGAAACCATTTATGCCACAGTTAGTATATATCGAGCCAAGGGCATTGGAATACCCGCTTGGCCGGGAATTGAAGAAGAAATTCGAAGATTTGAACATTGAAATCCGTGAGACCACATCGCATAACCAAATTAGGGATCTTCCTGGAGAAAATGATCTGCAAAAATATCGTGTCGCCAAATCGACACTCGTGATAGGAATCAGAAAAACATTGAAATTCGATTCTTCAAAGCCATCTGCTGAATATGCCATCCCTCTTGCTACAGGGTGCATGGGGCATTGTCACTATTGTTATTTACAGACGACACTCGGATCAAAGCCATATATTCGGACATATGTGAATCTTGACGAGATTTTCGAGGCAGCCGAAAAATATATAAATGAGAGAAAGCCTGAAATTACTCGTTTTGAGGCAGCCTGTACATCGGATATCGTCGGAATTGATCATTTGACACATTCGTTAAAAAGGGCCATAGAGTATTTTGGGAAAAGTGAATATGGGGTTCTTAGGTTCGTCACTAAATTCCATCATGTCGATCATCTGTTGGATGCTGAACATAATGGAAAAACGAGATTTCGCTTCAGTATAAACTCACGTTATGTGATAAAGAATTTCGAACCCGGGACTTCGAGCTTCGAAGAAAGGATGGAAGCGGCACGTAAAGTGGCAGGTGCTGGATATCCCCTGGGTTTTATCGTAGCTCCAATATACCGTCATGAAGCATGGAAGGAGGGCTACCATGAATTATTCGAACGGTTGAGTGAGGCCTTAAAAGGGGTGGATATCCCTGACTTGACTTTCGAATTAATCCAGCATCGTTTCACTGGTCCAGCAAAAAAAGTGATTCATAAAAACTATCCGAAAACAAAATTGGAACTGGACGAAACGAAGCGTAAATATAAATGGGGCCGATATGGAATTGGTAAATATGTTTATCAAAACGAGGAAGCGGCAGAACTGGAAACGACCATTCGTGGGTATATAGCGGAATTTTTCCCGAAAGCGGAAATTCAGTATTTTACCTGAATCAAGGCAATTTTCTTTTTGAAACTGTCATAAATCGCTCTAATCCTGCTTAGAAATGTAAAGACCGGATTAGGGGAGGGCAGCTATGATTATTGACGGCGTTTTTTCCGGAGGCGGGATTAAAGGCTATGGTTTAGTGGGAGCCCTGCAGGAATTAGAAGAAAAGGGATTTGAATTCCATCGAACAGCAGGGACGAGTGCAGGATCCATAATTGCAGCATTCGTAGCGGCTGGGTACACGGGAAAAGAAATGGAAAAGTTTTTTCTTGATATAGATTTAAGCGGCCTGCTGGATAAAAGGCGTGGTCTTTTGCCTATCCCATTTGCCAAATGGCTTCTTTTATACTGGAAACTGGGCCTTTATAAAGGCAACGCCTTGGAAGCATGGGTCGCCGGTAAACTTGCCGAAAGGAATGTAGTTACCTTTAAGGATGTTCGGCCGAAATCACTCCGTATCATAACCTCTGACATTTCAAATGGGAAATTGGTCGTACTGCCTGATGATTTGCCTAACTATGGAATAGACCCGAGCGCTTTTCCAGTGGCAAAGGCAGTAAGAATGAGTTGCAGCATTCCGTATTTCTTTGAGCCAGTCAAACTTAATGTCGGAAAAAGCAAGTTCCTTTTTGTTGATGGAGGTGTGTTAAGCAATTTTCCAATGTGGTTATTCAATTCAGATCATGTTAGAAAGGAAAGACCGGTCATTGGCCTGCGGTTAAGCGTCGATGAGATATGGAAACCGCATGAGGTGGATAATGCGGTCGAATTGTTCTCCGCACTATTCAAAACGATGAAAGATGCCCATGATGCTAGGTATATTTCCAAGAAACACGTCCATAATATTGTATTCATCCCGATGAAGGGAATTTCTGCAATGGATTTTAATCTGAATGATGAAAAAAAGGGTGAATTGATCAATAAAGGCAGGCAGTGTACGAAGGAATTCCTTAAAAAATGGACTTATTGATGCTAAATAAAAAATCGGGCTCTTAAAAAGAAGCCCGATTCAGACTGTAGACAAACTCGATGAAAATCGAGTTTGTCTACATTTTTTTTGGCTTGTACAAATTTGGACGTTGATTT